>NZ_JAUBTB010000002.1:0-185517 GCF_036704965.1 Microcoleus sp. F10-B2
TTTTCCGTCATTTATTAGCAATAAAATTAGAACCTTTTCCCTCACGTAATTATCGTCAGACTCTTTTAGTAGTTTAACGAGTCTCTGTTTTTGATTTTGAGATAGATGGTTTTTGGCTGGCATACACTATAACTAATGATTGCTTATTTTTTTATATTATACAATCTAGCTGCGTCTCAGCTTAATATATTTCTCGATCGAATTTAAGGCTGCAATCCGACCGGGGGAGTAATAATTGTAAGCAGCTTGCCACCCCGCATCTTGTAAACCTGCCCTAGCTTGGCCATAAGACATATTTTTTGCTAGAGTAGGTAGCTCTTGTGCCGCAACAGAAATGCAACTGCAAACGATCGATTCAATGGATAGGGCGATCGCACCCAAGAAAAGGCGATGCCAGCCAAGAGACCTGCGTTTCATTGACTTTTCTCAGCTAAAAAATCTACACCTGTTAGTTATAGGAAATGTTCGACAGTTAGTTTCCGGATTTGAAAGTAGTTAGCGATATGAACTTTAGTAGTATTGTAGCATTATTCTGTGCTATGACCGTCTTGGCTGCTATTCCCAGCATCAGCGTATTGGCTGTTTCCACTCGATCGGCCGCATTTGGATTTATTCACGGTGTTTTTACCACCCTAGGAATAGTAGTTGGTGACATCATTTTCATCCTGATAGCCATTTTAGGTTTATCGCTGCTTGCGGAAAAGATGGGAAACCTATTTTTTCTCATCAAATATCTCGGCGGGGCTTATCTCATATGGTTGGGAATAGGTTTGTGCAGGTCAAAATTGCAGGATGTAGAAGCGGCGGAAGTTGTTAAATCCTCTTGGCTGTCCAGTTTTTTAACGGGACTGTTTATTACATTAGGCGACCAAAAAGCAACTTTATTTTATTTGGGATTTTTTCCAGCTTTTATCGATCTTTCCAGAATATCTTATTTTGATACCGCGATCGTCATTGCAATTGCTATAGTATCTGTAGGTGGTGTAAAACTTGGTTACGCACTCGCGGCCGATCGAGCTAGATTGCTGATTAGTTCTAAAATCAGGAAAGGCATCAACATTGCTGCTGGCTGCGTCACGATCGCGGTGGGAATATTTTTGATAATAAAAGCATAGATTATGACAACATTTTCAATCCAAAAACAAATATCGATCGATGTGCCGCCAAGCGTTCTATTTGACGCGCTGACTAACTCCGACAAAATCGTCCAATATTATCCACTGAAAGAAGTTCGATCGACTTGGGAAGTTGGTAGCGAGATTATTCTCAAGGGAAGTAATGGAGACAGAAATTTTACGGATTATGGAACAATTGAAATCTTATTGCCTAATGAAAAAGTTCAGTAGAGGTACTGGAGCGACAATCACGGTACGGCCAGAGTGCCAGAAAACTATTTAACTATTTGCTATACGCTCCATGAAGCCTATCGTAAAACTATCCTGGAGGTGGAACACAAAAACTTTAAGTCGGAAAAGATG
This sequence comes from Microcoleus sp. F10-B2, assembly GCF_036704965.1. NCBI lineage: Bacteria > Bacillati > Cyanobacteriota > Cyanophyceae > Oscillatoriales > Microcoleaceae > Microcoleus > Microcoleus sp. F10-B2. Next base: position 1,479 of record NZ_JAUBTB010000002.1, read on the forward strand.
TATTTTGCACTGCTCGATTTTTGGGATTTTTTGCTGTCAAAACTCAAAAACTATGTCGAACAAAAGTAAGAGTTGAATGGTGAATCTCCTCAGAAACAGATGCTTGATTGTTTTCGTTTTAAGCCCGCAACTAAGCAAGAGTGAAGCAAACTATGTCAATCCCGAAAAAAGGAACAAGAAAAATACAGCAGTTTCAGGTATCTGAGGTACAGAGAAACCCGGTTTCTTTAAGAAACCGGGTTTCTGGAATGTACTTCATAAAGGGTGCAATCTGCTGTAATTGTTGATGGAGAGCCTTTCATCTGGCTAATCCGAAGACAAGCTACTAATATGCAAGCAGACTGCGGTTAAGGTTATCGTAGCTGTTTAATAATTTCATTCATTTTCTCCAGGACGATCTCTTTGGCAAACTGTCTTGGCTCTTTTCCATACTTTTTAGCTGTTGCTTCAAAGAGCTGTTTGTCTTCCAACTTATCGAATTGGAAGCAAAATAGCTCTGGTGGCGCATCTGAGTAAGTAAAAGTCCAGAGTTGATCTATTTCATATTCATTAGGCTTACTTGTAGCTGAAATTTGTGCAACAGACAAAACTTTGTATGTAAACTCATAAAGCGTTTTGCCCTCTACAACGTATCGCTCTACATTAGGATATCTTGTGAATTGCTTCTTTAAACGATCCCTTACAACATCAGGTTTGACAATCCTTTGAACCTGGATCGCTTCTTCAACACAGCTTCTCAAACCCTTTTCCCATACTTTGTCAAATCTCTGAATTCTCTCAGAATCAGCAAGTAGTTCTTTTTTATCTCCAAAGACACGAGACGATCCAAGGTGTACTATTCTTGCCTTTACTTCAGCGAAGATGTGAATCTTCATAAATGGTATTACCCTGCGCTTGTATGGAACTGTCCAAAAGTGGCAATTTATACCGAATTAGAGCGGTCTAATGCCGCGTATGCCGTAATGATACTATACCTAGCCAGAGTGCGATCGCGTTTAATGTAGAGATGTGGTAAAACCAATAAACATGAAACTTTCTCTAAATATTGGAGAACAATAGGGACTGACAACTTGCGTTTCTGCACCCCGGAGGGATTAAAAACGCACGTGGAGAGATAATAAGACCGCTGGCGGTAAATCTCGGTGAAGTGTCAAAAACCCCCGACCTAAAAGGTCGGGTAGTATATCAATTGCCTACTGGCAAGTAGATTGTATCATAATTATATGGTGACTAAATACACGCAACAGACTCTTTAAAAGCTTGCGGGTTGTCATCGATCGCCCTTCACAAACACCTATTTTTCCCTACTGATATCGCTTGACAAACAATATAAATCGTGCTAGAGTTTGAGGCTGAGTTAAAATAAAAAATAAATTTTAAACGGCAATTTATCGAAATTGAAAAAGCAAGCGCGATCGTATGAGCGAATCCTCAATTAAACCAGCCCTAATCACCAAAGTTATCCCCGACAGCATCGGCGCCGAAATGGGATTTGAACCAGGAGACTCAATCGTCGCCGTCAACGGTCAAAAACCCCGCGATTTAATTGACTATCAATTCCTGTGCGCAGATGAATTTCTAGAATTAGAAGTTTTAGATGCCAAAGGCAAAACTCACAAGTTGGAAATAGAAAAAGATTATGACGAAGACTTGGGAGTGGAATTTGAAACGGCTCTCTTCGATGGACTAATTCAGTGCAACAACCGCTGCCCTTTTTGCTTTATCGACCAGCAGCCTCCGGGAAAGCGCGAAACTCTCTATCTCAAAGATGATGACTACCGCCTCAGCTTTCTTTACGGTAGCTATCTCACTCTCACAAATCTGACTCAAAAAGAGTGGGACAGAATCGAACAAATGCGGCTTTCTCCTCTCTATGTTTCGGTGCACGCTACGGAACCGGAAGTGCGAATTAGGCTGTTGAAAAATCTCCGCGCTGGCAAGATTTTAGAACAAATCAAATGGTTTCAAGAACGCCGCTTGCAAATTCACGCTCAAGTAGTTGTTTGTCCGGGGATTAATGACGGCGAACATTTAGAACGCACTTTGTTAGATTTGGCAAGGTTTCATACCGGAAATATTCCCGCTGTCGCCTCGGTGGCTGTAGTGCCGGTGGGCTTAACTCGCTTTCGCCCTGCCGAAGATGAACTAATTGCAGTAACTGCGGAAAAAGCGCGAGAAGTAATCGAGCAAGTGCAGAAAATTCAAGTGCTTTTAAGTATAGGAAAAGGCGGCGGAAAGCCGAAAAGGAAGAACTCAAAATCGCGGTGCATTTGGCTGGCTGACGAGTGGTTTTTAATAGCTGGTTTAGATTTGCCATCGGCTGCTGATTACGAAGATTATCCGCAAATTGGTAACGGTGTGGGATCTATCCGCCAGTTTATCCAGCAGTTTGAAACGGCTTTTGAAAAGCTGCAACCGATGCCAGTTAATCCGCCGCGAAAGTTGGTTTGGGTGGTGGGGAATGCTGTAGAAAAAGCTTTTGAGCCGATCGTACAACAACTAAACCAAATTCCCGGCTTGTCCGTCAACATGGCAGCACTTTGCAGCAGCTACTGGGGACAAACTATCACTGTTACGGGTTTGCTCACCGGGCAAGATTTACTCGAAGCTTTGCAGGGGAGAGACTTGGGAAACGGCATCCTGCTGCCGTCGGTGATGCTAAAACAGGGGGAACCGCGTTTTCTCGACGACATGACCCTCGAACAGCTCGCCAGCTTGCTGAAAACCCGGATTTTGCCGGTTAGCGGAGTAGAGGAACTAATCTCGACGGCGATCGGTCTGGCAACTGCTGAAGTTAAATTCTAAATTTTGAATCGAACATTCAAAAGTTAAGATGAGTAGGGTAATTGTGACTTGTAACCGTCGAGTTCAGGCTACAGACTAGAAACTTGAGACCTCAATCTTGCTCTAAAATTGTCTCTAGGATTGCAGAGTAATTAAAAAATTATGCGTGTTTTTCGTCAAATCATCGTAGTCGGAGTGGGCGCTGCAATTACTTTCAGCAACGCCGCACAGAGTGCTTCAGCACAGTCTCCGGCTCAATCTCAGGACAGTTTGGCCCTTAGCAATCAGCTCGAATTAGGGCAGAATGTTCGATCGACCTCGAACACAGCGACAGAATCAGCATCACAGGCCCAACAGTCGATCGCCCTTAACCCTCAAACCTCCGAGTCTCAGCAGCCAGGGGGAGCAAATATCGCATCAACTCCCCCAACCGGGCCTTCGCTTGCATCAAAGCCTCAACAGGCGGCTCCGGCTTCCCCATCAACTCTGTCTCAGGCCGGTGCAACACCTCTAAGAGGTTTGGGGCCGACAGACGCTCAGCAGCCTTCCCCGAACCCTCTCAACAATGTTCCGGTGCCGAGTTCCCCGGTACCAATTCTCCGGGGCACTCCGAACGAAAGTTTCCCCCCTCTCCCTCCGAAGGGCATTTTAGACACCAAGCCTCCGGCTTCCCTGGAACCCAACCCGAATCCGCTGCAGTTTCCGACAAACCCCGAGGATGTCACGATCGAGCAAACAGAGTCAATTACCTTGCAGCAGGCGATCGATCTCGCCCGCCGCAACAGCCAAGTTTTGCAAATAGCCGGACAGCAAGTGGAACAAAGCAGAGCAGCTTTGCGCGAACAGCAAGCTGCTCTCTATCCCGACCTCAATTTTCAAATGGATGCCAGCCGTTCTGTCAGTGCCGGCGGAGAACTCGGAATCCGGGCTAACCAGCGCCGCCTCAACGCTGCGGCTAACCGAACCGGGCAGCCCGCCCTCCAAGCCGGCACAAATTTCGGCAGCAACAGTCTCAACAGCACTTTGCAGTTGAGCTACAACATCGATTTGTTCGGAGCCCGGAACGCGAACATCCGCGCGGCTGAGGAACAGTTGCGCCTTCGGGAACTGGATGTGGAACGCCAAGCCGAGGAACTCCGCTTCGACACTGCTGAGGCTTACTACACCTTGCAAAACGCGGACGGACAAGTTGCCATCCGCCAAGCTTCGGTCAGAAATGCCCAGCAAAGTTTGCGGGATGCCGAAGCCCTGGAACGGGCAGGGGTAGGAACCCGGTTTGCTGTGTTGCAGGCTCAGGCAAATTTGGCTAACGAAGTGCAACAACTGTCAGTGGCCCGCCGCGATCAGCGAGTTGCCCAGCGGCGTCTGGCTGAGATTTTGAATATCAGCCAGTCAGCGAACTTGACAGCGGCTGACCCGGTAGAGCAAGCGGGGTCTTGGAGGCTGTCTTTGGAAGAGAGTATCGTGCAGGCTTTTAAGAATCGCCCCGAGTTGGAACAGCAGTTGGTGCAGAGGGATATCAGCAAGCAGCAGAGGCGAGCGATTCAGGCAGGGCGTTTGCCTCAACTGAGTGTTGGGGGTAGTTACAACGTACTGGGACAAGACCCTGATAACCCCGATCCGTATACTTCTCGCGGGTGGGCAGACGGGTATTCGATCCGGGCGAGTCTGACTTGGAGTATCTTCGACGGGGGCGCGGCGAACGCCCGGGTGAAACAGCGGGATGCGGATATTGCGATCGCTGAAAGTCGATTTGACCAACTCCGCAACCAAGTGCGCCGGGAAGTCGAACAAGCTTATTTTGGCTTGGAGTCGAGTTTTGAGAATATCGAAACTTCTGAGGCGGGGGTTTTGCAGTCGAGGGAAGCTCTGCGTTTGGCCAGACTGCGCTTTCAAGCTGGTGTGGGTACTCAGACGGATGTGATTCAGGCGGAAACAGATTTGACTAGGGCTGAGAGAAACCGATTGTCGGCAATAGTCACCTACAACCTGGGACTTTCGTCTCTCCAGCGGGCTGTGAGCAATCTTCCCACGAATAACCTCTCGGATGCTCCTTGAGATTCGGTTGGGACGATTCCCTACGGGATAGCTACGCTTCACGACATTTCAGGGCCAGCGGCATTGGGCATTGGGTATCGGGCAACTCAAATACCACTAAGACTCAGAAACCGGGTTTCTGGGCAAAATATTGGTTTGGCGACCAGAAATTTAGGAATCAACCGGGTTTCTGACCGCAAGTAATTAGGTCCGGAGCCAGAGGATTCATCCGTGGAGGGAGAAAAAAAGCTCCGAATCATCTTGTACTCGCCCCCGGATTCATCCGTGGGGTCGATTCTAAAATCTAAAATCTAAAATCTAAAATCTAAAATCGATTGACCCCGCGCGCCCAGTCTCCTGTCAAAATCACCAATTCAAAAATCAGGAATGCCATTGTTGCATTTTGAGTTGCCCCGCGACCAATTTCCACTTTCTGGGCCCTAAATATTCTTAATAACCGAAACATTAGTTAATATTTTTTAATAAAGACTCGCGTTTACCGCCCTAGGGAATCAGCAATGGCTAATATCAAGTTTGTGAAGGAAAATCAGGAAGTCATCGCAGCAGACGGAGCCAATTTGAGGCTCAAAGCTCTAGAAAACCGCATCGATTTGTACACGTTTTCGGGAAAGATGATGAATTGCGGGGGCTACGGTCAATGTGGCACCTGCATTGTGGAAATTGTCGAGGGAAGTGAAAATCTGTCGCCCCGCACTGACTTTGAGAACCGCAAGCTCAAAAAAAAGCCGGAAAACTATCGGTTGGCTTGTCAAACTTTGGTCAACGGCCCGGTGAGTGTGAAGACTAAGCCGTGACTCTCAGAAGGCAGAAGGCTAGAGATGATAGAGATGCAGAAGGAAAGAAAAATTCAGAATGCAAGAATTTTGTTTTTTTTTCCTATTTCACTGTATAATTAATCGTTTTGCCGACCTAGGAAAAGAAAGTTGGTTTCTAGGACAAATAAAAGGTTGGGCTGCGAGGCACTCACACAGAAACCGGGTTTCGTCGCCCATCTGCAAGTCCTCCTTTTGTCTTCGAGTTTGCCTTTTGCCTTTGAGTGATATCCTAGTTGTGTGTTTTCCTATTTTCCGATAGAGGCGGGCGTCTTCATGGAAGTTAACGAATTAGGGTTTGTGGCAACCATTCTGTTTGTATTGGTTCCCAGCGTTTTTCTAATCATTCTGTACATTCAAACGGCTAGCCGTCAAGGCAGACAAGATTAGCAACTGCTGCTATTTTTGTCTGGCGCAAGCTGGTTGCAAAAAAAAGCGCCTCAGCAAAAAGCTGTTGGCGCTTTTTTTGTTAACTGGTTAATGTTGGCTGCGAACTCTTAGCAATTAAAGTTTAACCGACTGTGCGGGCTAGCAAGACGGGACAGTTGGCGTAGACTCGCACGTAGTCTGATAGGGAATTTCCCAGGAGTCGATCGAGATCCACAAAGTTTTTGGCAACGTTGGGCCGCCGATCCGGGGAACCGATTACCAACAAGTCTGCACTCAAGTCGTCTGCAATCCGACAAATTTCTTCCCCAGGCTTGCCTGTGGCACTGACGCAGCGGTAGCTAATTCCCATTTGTTTCGCGAGTGCTACAGCAGGGGCTAATACGGGGTCTTTTTCAGCATTTGCTGTTAAATCTTCGGTGGCTTTTCCAGTCAAATCTTTGGTGACGTGTACTAGAATTATCTGTCCCCCGCTGACTTCTTTGACAAAAGATAGGGCTAGTTCTAAGGATTGTTTGGCGGATTCGGATTGATCGACGGCCACCATGACGCGCTTGATTCTTTTGACGTAGATGTCGTCTTTTACTAACAGCATCGGTCGGGATGTTAGCTGGAACACGTACTGGCTGACTGAGTTTTCCAAAATCGATTGCAGCCGCCCGAGTCCCCGCGAACCCATAATTACTAAGTCGGATTGTTCTTCTTCTGCAACTTGGCAAACTGTGGTTTTCGGGTCTCCCTGTTTGAGCCGGGGGTTGACTTTGCTGGGATCTATTTTCAAAGACTGGACTGCTTGTGCTAAAATCTTGCCTCCTTCTTCCAACTTCTCGGCCATGCCGTCGGAGGTTACTTGGGGCGGCACGACGTGCAAGACGGTGACAGAGGTTTGTTGCAAGGAAGGGATGTCCATCAACATATTAAACATCTCTTCGCACAAGCCGCGACCGGCTACGGCTACTAAAATTTTTTCGATCATGGTTTTGGCGGTAAAAACAGTTGAGTTTTCTTGTGCGACGCTCTAACTAGAACGTTGGTACTCTGGCTGGTTAATGTCAAGCATAAGCCTGAAATTTGCTTTATGATTTGTAGAAATGTAGCGTTTTGGAACGATTTGTAAAGTGTTAGAGAACGATCGAACTCAACCAGAACTCGCACCGGCTGGTGTCATTCAAAATCGCCGCGGGATGGACTCTGAGGGCTGGTTTGAATATTTGGTGCGAGTGTACCCTCACCATACTGACTACAGCGGTGTGGTTTGGCACGGGACTTATCTGGCTTGGATGGAGGAAGCTAGGGTGGAAAGTTTGCGCTCTCTCGGCATTGAGTATGCCGACTGGGTGGCGCAGGGTTTGGAATTGCCCGTGGTGGAACTTTCGCTGCGCTACCACCGCTCTGTACAAATGGGTCAATCTGTGGCAGTCAGAACGCGGATAGCTGCTAGCGAGGGTGTGCGGCTGCTTTGGGATTACGAAATTCGATCGGCTGATACTCAGGAGTTATATGTGACGGCACAGGTAACTTTGGTTGGTGTCGATCGCGACAAGGGTAAGATTATCCGCCAATTGCCGCCGGCGCTAAAGGAGGCTTTGACAAGGCTTTCTGTTAAACCTTCAACCTAAGCTGCTGTTAACTATACAAAATAGTTTGTGCAGCCCTAGTAAGTAGAGTGCGTGACTTTTGAGTCACTCCCTTCGCCGCCCAAATTTTCTTTCGTCACGCACCCTACACAACATCCTTCTGCCTTCATTGGAACTTTTAATAATGTCAAAAAAACTGGGATTGCCAGAGCAAAATATTGAACTTCGGCGCAATGTTTTGGATGATAATGAGTTAAATTCTGCCTTAATAACTGAAGAAAAGACAAGTATTGTTTCTGGAAGCCCGGACAATTTTAAAAATGGTGAATTAGCTGAGAGTCAAGGTAAATTTTGGGCGATCGCATCGCTGTCGGCGGCGCTGCTAGCGGTGTCGCTGGCTGCGATTTTTATTAGGTTGAGCGAACGGGAAATCAGCCCGAATGCTACTGTTTTTAACCGTTTGTGGATAGCAACTGTAGTATTTGGAGTGTGGAATGGTGCGGGTGCTGCGCGTCGCCGAATGTCTGGGGCACAACTTGAAGAGCGATCGAACTACACTCTGCAGGATGTGATGCTGTTAACAGCGGTAGGCGTGGTTTCTTCTGCTTCTGTGGGTTTCTGGGCCTGGTCACTGAGTCAGACTAATGTCGCTAATTCTACTGTACTGCGAAACTTAACTCCTTTATTTACTACTTTGGGGGGATGGCTGCTGTTGGGGCGGCGCTTTGACAACAGGTTTTTGGTGGGACTGGCGGTGGCTTTATCCGGCGCAATTGCGATCGGCATGGACGATTTGCAAGCTGTGAGAGACAATTTTGCCGGTGACATTGCTGCTCTTTTATCGGCGATGTTTTATGCAGGAAATCTGCTAATTTCAGAACATTTGCGAACCAAGTTTCCGGCAACAACTATATTGATATGGCGATGTTTCATTGGCAGTATATTGGTTTTGCCACTGGTTCTGCTTGCGGGCGATCGAGTTTTCCCTTATTCTTGGCAGGGATGGCTGACTGTAATTGCTTTGGCGGTGATTTGCCAAGCTTTCGGTCAGGGACTGCTTATCCACAGTCTAGGTCGTTTGTCGTCGGGATTTGTAGCTTTTTTCCTGCTGCTAGAGCCCGTAATTACCGCTATTATGGCTTGGGTGCTTTTTTCGGAAAGTTTGAGCTTGTTTAATTGGTTTGCTTTTTCTGTGGTTTTGGCTGGAATATATTTGGGAAAATCTAGCGATTCTGTAGCTCAAAAATGAAATAAAAAAAAATACTTAAATGAATCCAACATCAATTAACCTGAATCGCTGGCATTATGACTTTAGTTTGTTGCCTCAATATTTGGAGGTGCTGTTTGCTAAATTGCGGATTGCTGTAGTGTTCGGCGGCGACTGCGAGCGCCCCGGCTCTGTGATTTACAAAACTCACAATCCCCGCGCTTGGAAGAGTTACGAAATCGTCGCCCGCGAAATTGCTAAAGCATTAGCAGAAATTGGTTTTCAGCAAGTCTTTGTCCTGCCAGATGACATGAAGTTAGCCGAACAACTAAAACAAAAAAATATCCATTTAGTGTGGCTGAATACTGGCGGAGTCCAGGGCTACAATCCTGTTTGTCACACTCCCGCTTTGTTAGAAATGTTGGGAATGCCTTATGTGGGTCACAATCCTTTAAACAGTTCAACTTTAGATAACAAACACGCTTTTAAACGGGAACTAAAATCAGTCGGAATTAAAACCGCTCCTTTTATGACTTGGCATCCTTCTCAAGGGATTTTGCGTCCTAATTTGCACGAGCGTTTTGCCATTGCCTTCGGCGAGTATCAAGGGCCTTTTGTTGTTAAACCCGTATCCGGCCGCGCTTCGCTGCACGTTCATTTTGTAGACAATATTGAGGGTTTGTCTCAGGCAGTTTCGGAAGTTCACCGAGCAACTCACAATACTGCTTTAATTGAAAAATATTTGCCGGGACGAGAATTTTGTGTAGCGGTTTGCGGCTATGTTACTTATGCTAAAGGCGGTTTCTCTAAAAATACAAAACCATTTGCTTTTTCGACAATCGAGCGGGTGCTGGAGCCTGACGAACGTATCTTTACTTCTATGGACCGAAAAGCAATTACGGCAGATCGAGGACGGTTGATGGGGAGCGAGGAACCGGAACTCAAACAAAAGTTAATTGAGTTAGCTCGAAAAATTTATTGGGAGTTTAGTTTGAATAGTTTGGTGCGGATTGATGTCCGAAATGATGCTGATGGCTCGCTTTATGTTTTGGAAGCAAATCCCAAACCGGATCTGAAACACCCAGGGGAAAATGTGACGAGTTTGGTGGCTTTAGGTTTGGGGGAATACGGGATGAGTTATAACGATTTAATTTTTAGTTTATTGGCGGATAGGTTGGATTATTTGTTGACTCAGCATATCGAAATTATTCCTCATATTGTGGATTTGCTTCATTAATCGGACTTGCAGGGTGCGCTGCACCTTACCTGTAAACAAAAGGTATTTGTAAAGAAATATAAATTGTTGAGCCAAGTGAACACAGGCTGGCAAGTTGTGATAGCTTTGAGTAATATCAATTCCAATTGCACTCAGAAATGATTGTTGACTTTTGACCGAAAGCATCCAGGATACAAGCCCCCGGATTCATCCGTCCAGAAATAAAAAACCTGTATCCGATAAAGGATCCCCCGAATTTATCCGTGGGGTCAATGCTTCAATTCTTTAATCTCAAATCTCAAATCTCAAATCGATTGACTGTTGGCTGTTGACTCGGAGTCGCCAAACTGAATGCTTGAGTATTAACTGTTGACTCGATTTTATTATTCCGATGCAACCGGAAACGATATAAGATAGCGATTTGTGGATCTCCATTTTGTTGTCAGCATCAAAATCACTCAATTTATATTAATTAGATAAAACAAATGGAAGCATTACTTTTATTCATAGGATTTGGAGGCGGGGCATTAATCTGCTGGCTAATTTTGAATAAGCGAAATTCACGCAATTTGGTGCGGATGCAGGGTTCGCAGGAGGCTATCTCGAATTTGGCTGCTCAGTTGGAAGCCCGAAATTCGGAATTGCGCCAAAAGGTGCAGAATGAAAATCAGCTAAATTCTGAATTGTCCCAGTTGCAAAGTCGGTTGGAAACTGTGACTCGCGAGCAAGAATTGTTAAAAAATCAAGTGTCAGAAATGGAAGAATTTTTTGCAGGAATTGCCCGGGATAGATCGCAAATTGATGCTCTGATTGCTGATTTGCAGTTTCAGCTAGAAAATGCTCAACAAGCTGAGTCCCAGTTAGCAGAAGTGGCAGAACTTAAAGAGCAGTTAGAAGTTGCGGATCAGGAGCGATCGCAACTTAACGCTCAATTGCTGGAAATGCAAGCAGAGTTAGAGACGGTGGATGCAGAACGTTCTCAATTTCACGCTCTGCTGTCGGAATTTGAGAGTCAGTTGGAAACGGCTAGCCAAAGCAGATTGCAGCTACAGTACCAGTTGTCGGAAATTCAAATTAAGTTCGATCGCTCCATTCAAGACCGGCAGCAACTTCAGTCTCAACTGTCGGGTTTGCAAACTCAACTGGAATTGGTCACAGAAGAGCGATCGAAACTGCAATCCCAGTTAGAAACAGCTAACAGAGAGCGATCGTACCTTTACTCTCAAATCTCGGAATTTCAAAGTCAAATCGATACAGCTAATCAGGCTCAAAATCAACTGCAATCTCAAGTAGGGGAATTAGAAAATCATTTAGAAACCGTCTATCAAGAACGTTGGCAGCTAAATTCGCAGCTATCCCAATTGCAAACCAACTCCCCAGCGGGCGAGCCAGAATCTCCAGAACCTGAAGTAGGTGCTACTTGACTAGAAATCCCAGAGAGGACAAAAGGGGAGCATCTCAATGAAAGCAGCCAAGCTAGAAATTGGAGTTTTGAGGCAGGAGGCAGGAGGCAGGAGGCAGGAGGAAAGAGGAAGAAGAAAGGAGCAAGAAGAAGTGTTTTTACAAATATGAGATGCTCCCGGACAAAAGTCCTCAGTACAAGCTTGAGAATAGTTAGGCAATCGGACATAATATTTACTCCTAAATTCCTAACAATCGCGCTGGATTTTCCTGCATCATTAAATCAATTTCACGCTGAGAAATACCTTCCGCTCTCAATTTTTCAACAAATAATTTGTAACCTTCAGCAGGTAAAGGATCGGGTTTCCTTCCTAAATCCGTACTGAGAACAAAATGCTGGGCTCCGATTAGTTTAATCGCTGCTGCCATTTTACTAATAGAAACTTGATGCCAGTTTTTGTGTCCGTCATCAGCGGCATTTTCTCCCATCAAATCGTTGACAAATGCGAGTTCTAAGAAAGCTCCGGCTGCGGCGGCTGTTTGCATATTTTCTAGGGACAAACCCGGTACATCAGCCATTGCGTGGGTAATCAGGATGTTCTTAATGTTGAGCAGGTTGGCTTCAGCTACAACTGCCATGACTTCTTCTGAGGAAATATGACCGGTTTCCAATACCAAATTCTCTTTTGCTACAACCTTCAGCACCGCTGATGTTTCGGGTAAAACCTTGCCATTTTCCGCAACTTTAATCCCCCTTCCCGACTTGTGAAAAACCTGCAAGTGATGCTCAGCATCAACGGTTGGTAGCCATACTACTTTACCGTATTTGCCACCGATCCGGTGCATTGCATCAACAGCGTCGGGATTAATGCCACCTACCGAATGATTGAGAACAACTCCTCCGAAAACTTGGATTTCTGGTACTATTTTATTAACCAAAACTGCCCGCGCTGCTGTACTTGCAAAGTGATTTTTCAATACCACAGCTTTCATCTGCGACCTAGCAGCTAATTTCGCTACTTCAAAATCATCCAACCTGCGAGGAATCACATCAGGAGAAGAATGAATGTGAAAGTCGATCGCACCTTCGATCGTACTCTTTGGCAAATTGACCATCTGCCAATCTCCGACAGCATAAACTGGCAGACAAAACCAACAGCAAACAATCCAAACTAACGTTAAAAAAACAGCTTGCATTCATCCCCTCTTCCCTTCTCCCCTCTGCGTTCTCTGCGCCCTCTGCGGTTCATCCCCTCTTAATTCTCTCAAATAAAAGATTGAACCGCATTTGCCAAAGCTGCTGCATTTTCTTCGTGCATTCCCAAAGAACCAGGAATAACTAGCGATTCAACACCCGGTAATTCCGTTAATGCTTCCATTTCAGCCTTTGATTTTGGCGGCGCATTTTCAGCAATTACAACCATCACCGGCACTGCTAATTGTTGAAAATTATCTGTAAATTCCGATCGCACTTTTGCCGGATCTAAACCACCAGTCACAAAGGCAGCGGAACCGTATCGAGCACCGGGTTTTTGCGTCACTTGCCATTTGCCTTGAATGAAATCGGGCGTGACTTTAGCCGCATCCGCGTAGACATGACGGCGGTACATGAAACTGAGGAATGACGGCGCAGTGTTGAGTTTGTATAGGAATTGTCCCAGTAAGGGCGATCGTACTAATTCTCTCACAATTCCGTGCCACCCGCTTTGCTGTTTGCTCATCGTCGGCAAAGGCCCCCGCCAAGTCGGCGCAGCTAACACAATCTTTGACCAAACATTGGGCTGTGATTGCGCTAATTGCATCACATAACCCGCAGCGTGACCTGCCGCAACTACAGCAACCGGACTGTTAAAAATTGCCTCAACAAAATCTTTGAGAAATTGATGGTATAATTGCGGTTGATAGTCGGTGCGCGGGCGATCGGATTCGCCGAAACCCGGCCAATCTAAGCTCACAACTTGAAATTTAGGAGCCAACAATTCTGCTAAAGGACGCATTTCTTCTCGCGTCGAAACCGTACTGAAGGCAGGCAGAAGCAATACTGGATTTCCCTCTCCTCTGGTTTCGTAAATAACTTTAATTTGCGTTTCTTTCCAATTCCACAGATATTCTTGGACCGCCGCAGGATAGTTGCCAGAACCTGATTTTGTTAAATTTGTAGTTTGAGTCATGACTGTTTATTCTTTTAATTTGCTTCGGCTTGCTTGCTCAATTCACAAGCAAGTGCCTTATTTTTCATCATTTGAAAGATGTTGTAAAATCCGTTAGCGCGGGAAGGTGTCAGACTCACATTCAATCCCGTGTCTTGAATGAAATCTGGGGTAATGGTGACAATTTCAGCAGGCGTTAATCCGCTCAAACCTTCCACCAGCAAGCCAACTAATCCTTTGACTAACTGAGCGTCTGAATCGCCTTGATACAGAACTTTTCCGTCTGCCAAATTTGCAGTAATATAAACTTGCGACACGCAGCCAGAAACTTTGTTTTCCGGCAGTTTATCGCTTTCGGGAAATGCTGGGAGTCGCTTGGCATACCACAGCAGTTGTTCGTAGCGCTGTTTCGGATCGGAGTGTCGCTGAAAGCGCTGAACGATTTTAGCTAGGGCTGGCGGTAGCGCGGTGTTTGCGGACATGATTCACTGGTAGCGGTTTACTTCGTTGATATTATACATTTAATTTTGGCTGCGGGTGCGATCGCCTGCTCAGGATCTCCCACAGAAGCCGTCTTCAGGTGAATCGGTTATTGTTATTGTAGTTAACGAGTTCGAGCGTTCAAAACAGAGGAAATATGGTACTTAGTGCTGTTAATCAAGATTGTGGTGTAATCTAGTGAATCTCCCAAAAATCTGGCTAAAATATCGAGTTTTTCAGGCAGTTTTATTCTTAGGATTGAGTTTGCTGTTAACCATCGCCCTTTCGCTTTCTTTTGGTGCGGTGCCGATGAGTGCCGATCAATTGTGGCAAGCATTTCTGCACCGAGGTGATGCTGTAAATCAAACTATTTTCTGGGAATTGCGTTTGCCAAGAGTTGCGGCAGCGCTGACGGTTGGTGCGGCTTTAGGAATGTCGGGGGCTTTGCTGCAAGGTTTGCTCCGCAACGGTTTAGCCGATCCTTTTGTATTAGGAATTTCGGCGGGTGCAGGGTTGGTTGCGATTACCATGCTGACTTTGGGAATATTTCAAACTTGGGTGCCTTTGGCGGCTTGGATAGGTGCTATTTTAACTTCGATGCTGGTCTACTTTTTGGGAAAAACTAAAACGGGGATTTCTGTGGAACGTTTGGTTTTAGCTGGTGTGGCTGTGAGTTCTCTGTTTGGGGCAATACAAACTACACTGTTGCTGTTAGCTGAAGACAGCCGCTTGCAAGCTGCTTTGAATTGGTTGATCGGCAGTTTGAACGGTCGCGGTTGGTCGGATTTGCAGGTGGCGGCACCTTATATTTTGGCTGCTTTGCTGTTAGGATGTTTTTTGGGGCGATCGATAAATTTGCTGGCTTTGGGCGATGATTTAGCTGTGGGTTTGGGGGTTTCGCTGGTACGATCGCGCTTGTTGATTGGTGGTGTTGCTACTTTGCTAGCTGCGAGTGCTGTCAGCATCGGGGGATTGATTGGTTTTGTGGGATTGGTTGTGCCTCACGGGGTGCGTTTGTTGGTTGGTAATGATTATCGGTTTGTGTTGCCGCTGAGTGCGATCGGCGGTGCTTGGGTGTTGACTTTTGCTGATTTTTTGGCACGTTTGGGTGCGGTAGAATTGCCTGTGGGTACGGTTACGGCTTTGTTGGGTTCTCCCCTGTTTGTCTGGCTGCTTTATCGGCGTTCTAGTTATTAATAAGAAGGAAGAAGGAAGAGGGAAGAGGGAAGAAGGAAGAAGGAAGAGGGAAGAGGGAAGAGGGAAGAGGGAAAAAGGAAGATGAAAAATTAATTACTGATTACCGATTGCCCATAACCAATTACCAATTACCAAATACAATATACAATGTCTTTAGAAATTCAAAATTTAACTGGTGGTTACGGCGAAGTTGCGATCGCCCGCAACATCACTTTATCTTTACAACCTGGTGAGTGGTTGAGTCTCATCGGTGCCAACGGTTCTGGTAAGTCTACTTTCTTGAAATTAGTTAGCCGCATCCTAACTCCGCAGCAAGGAAGTGTGTTGCTTGACGGCAAAGCAATTCATGCTCAACCTGCTGCTGTTGTAGCTCAAAAATTAGCGATTTTGCCGCAGCAGCAAACAGTACCGGAAGGTTTGACGGTAAGGCAATTAGTTAGTTTGGGGCGTTCTCCTCATCAGGGTTGGTGGCAGTGGGAATTGAGCAAGGAAGATGCGGAAAAGGTGGAAGTTGCGATCGCTCAAACTGGGATTGAGGAATTTCGCGATCGCCCCGTCGAACAACTCTCAGGAGGCGAACGCCAGCGCGCTTTCCTCGCCTTAGCGTTGGCTCAAAACCCGCAAGTTTTGCTGTTAGATGAACCTACGACTTATTTAGATATTTGCTATCAATTGCAATTGTTAGAACTGCTTAACCAACTCAATCACGAACACAACTTGACGATTATTACAGTGCTGCATGAAATTAATTTAGCTGCTAGGTACAGTTCGCGGATTGCTATGTTAAATAAAGGGGAACTTTTTTGTGTAGGAACTCCCGCACAAGTTTTAACTCCTGATAATTTAGCTCAGATTTTTGGCGTAGAAGCTATCATTTTAGAAACTTCTGTAGGCTTGCAGATTTGTGCGATCGCCCCTGTCTCCCAAATTTAGTATATTCATACTTCGTGTAATAATCCTGGACGCATGGGCCAGAAACCGGGTTTTTGACGAAAATACGTCGTTGTAGCCCCCAGATTCCCTAAAAACCCGGTTTCTTTGGACAGCAGACTATTGATATTTAAATCATTCAGCGCTAAAGTGCGATCGAACTTCCCGTCAGTTCTGTCTCAACCTGGTTTAAACTCGCTGTAACTCCAGCCTAAACTATGTACAAAACTTTTTTTTATCGTACCGCTATCCTGTTGCTGAGTTTAGCATTTACCGCTTGCTCCGCCGCCACTTCACCACAAATTCAGCCATCAACTCCTGCTGGTTCGCCAGTTAATCAATCACAAACAACTAACAGCGAATCAGCACAAAAATTTGTAGCTTTAACACCTTTAACCGCCGATATTATCCATCAACTCGACCCAACCAAACTTGTAGGAATTCCCGGCAGCGCATTAGTCAGCAGCAACCCCAAATTTAAAGGGATTACCGCAGTCACTGGCGAACGCACCCCTCCTAATTTGGAAAAAATCATCGCATTGAAACCGGATTTGGTGGTAGGTGCGTCGGGATTTCACGACCAAACAATGCAAAAATTGCAACAGCTTGGAATTAAAACCTTACTCACTCAAGTTGATAGCTGGAAATCCCTAGAAGAGTTAACAACCACTTTAGCTAAATCCCTCAATACAAATCCCGAACCTCTGTTAAAACGCTACCAAACATTTTTAGCAGACATCCCGAATCAAAGCCCCGCCACTTTAGTTTTGGTAAGCAGACAACCGATTTTATCGCCGAATCAAAGCAGTTGGGCTGGAGATTTGCTGGGTAAGTTTAACGTGAAAAATATCGCAGCCCAACTGCAAGGAGATAGCCCCATGCGAGGCTACATAACGCTTTCAGCGGAAAAGGTTTTAGAGGCTAATCCTGAAGTAATCATTATAGTCGATCGGGGAGAAGGAATTTTAGACCAATTTAAATCTGATTCATTTTGGAATCAACTAACAGCCACAAAAAATAATCGAGTTTACGTTTTTGACTACTACGGATTGGTCAACCCTGGGAGTATCGAAAAAATTGAACAAGCTACTGCTCAACTTAAACAAGTTCTCGCTAAAAAGTAGAGACCCGATTTTGAGAGATAAAAAATCTCTAGAAATCCTGCAACAAATTGACTGCAATTTCTCTAAAAGTGAGAAAGCTAAAGGCACTCAAAAAGCGCCCAGCGATCGGAAACCTGGTTTTTAAGCCTGACATTCCTATGCTGTCGGATCGCCCTCAAGAAGCTAGATCCAGAGGCGGCAAACCGCGCAACTGCCGCAGCGAGTTGATACACATCTGACAGTCGCAGCCAAACAGCGCCACCGCCTCATCGCTTTCTTCTTCCGAAAAATCCAGCATCGCCACCTGTTCTTCACCCGGGCGCTGCCAACTAATTCTCGGCTTAGAAGCCGCAGCAGGAGACTTGCCAGGAAGCCGCACGCAAGTCAGGCGCTGAGTGTGGGGCGATCGCACGCAGCGGGGCGAATCAGCCGATTGGCTTGGTGTTTCGCCAATTTGAGCGGGATTTGCGATCGCGCTTAAAGACATCAAAGATCCAAACAGCGTCGGACTTACAAGTAAAGTGAGGAGCAATCTATTCATTTGTCGTCCTTAAGAACTTTAACGTATACAGTAGCCGATTATCTGTTGCAATTCAACAAGGTTTTCGTCCGACATCAGTACGATTTGCCGTTATTAAGGCTTAAAAGCCGAATATTTGCCGCCCAAACTTTCAACAATTATCCGCGTATTAGCAACTAGCATTTTCTGATAAGTATCACCTTGGCTCCCGATTTTAAGATTTGTTGCAATTTGAGTTAATTTAGCTTGCCAGTGATAGCAAATTTACCCAATGCGGGTAAACTGATTTCAGCAAGGACAACTCGAAGCAGCGAACAAGTTTACCTCAAAAACCAAGTGGGGAGTGATGAGTACAGTTTTGGTGGTGGAGGATTCCCGCAGCCAGCGGGAGTGCATTTCACATCAGTTGAGATGCAGCGGATTGAATGTAATTCAGGCATCTGACGGTGTGGAAGCGCTGGCGAAAATTGAGAAAAATTGCCCAGATTTAGTATTGTTAGATGTCATAATGCCCCGTCTAGACGGCTACGGCGTTTGCCGTTTAATTAAAGCTAATCCCGAAACTCGGAATATACCGATCGTATTTTTAACAGGGAAGGGACAGCAGTTCAGTTTATTTTCGAGGGCGATCGATCGCGCTGAGGCTTATGTTAGCAAACCTTGGCAGCCGAGGGAACTTTTGGCAACAATCAAAAAAGTTTTGCTCAATGCCAATATTAAGTTCGATCGAGCTTCAGCGGACGCTTGGACAGAATACGGAATTTTAAACTTAAGTACAGTCGAACTGTATCAAAGCCATGCCGATGCTTGGACAAAATACAGCGCTCAAATTATTAAATTGTACGATTCCAGCTTAGCCGCTTTCGAGCAAGCTTTGGCAATTGAACCGAGTCACTCGAATGCCAACAAGTATCGCAACCGAGTTCAGACAATCCGGACAATTTTGATGAAAAAATTAGAGCAAACTAAACCTTGCAAAGTCTGCGATTATTATTACGGTAGGGACGGGATAAACTGTGCAGTTCATCCGGCTGGGCGCCCTCAAGAACTGTGTCGCGATTGGGAATTAAATTAAATAAACTGAAATGAAAACAAATAACCGCGCCTACTTGGAAAAGTTGCTGCAAGAAAGAAACGAACATCCCGAAAGAATGGCTGAAATTGATGAAAAAATTAATGCCACTTTCCGCAAAAATTACGCAATTTTAGTAATGGATATGTCGGGATTTTCGCGCACGACAGTCCGCTACGGAATTATTCATTTTTTGGCAATGATTCACCGGATGCACGGCATTGTCAAACCGATAATGTCAGAATACGGTGGCACTGTAGTTAAGGAGGAAGCAGACAATATTTTTGCAGTTTTTTCTGATGTAAAATCGGCGGTGGAAGCTGCGATCGACTCTGTGAAACACACGGCGGCTGTCAACACGACACTGCCGCCGGAAATGGATATTCACCTCTGCATTGGTATCGGCTGTGGCGATGTTTTGATGCTGGAAGGAGAGGATATGTACGGTTCCGAATTTAATCTGGCATCCAAGCTGGGAGAGGATTTGGCGGAACGGGGAGAGATTTTGCTCACCTCGGCAGCCTTTGAAAATTTGGAAGGTGACAAACAAGATTGGGAAAGAGTGGATTTTTCGATTTCGGGTTTGGAGTTGGTGGCATATAAACAGATACTGTCTGCTTAATTTCTCTCTGGGTTTTGAATAATAAAGAAAATAAAATTGACTGCAAACCCGGTTTCTGAGTAATTCCTGAATAAAATAGTCTTGGACGCATCAAACCAAAGAAACCGGGTTTTTTTCTGAATCTGCGGGCTAAGACGAAGGATTTTGGTAAAAAACCCGGTTTCTGACCGCCCGTGCGTCCAATACTCTAAAATTTAAAATTAATGATTGACGATCGCAAAAATTGGCAACTTATGAATTTAGCTGCCATTCGACAGCGGCTGGCTTGGCTGCAGCAACAGCCAGACAAAGTTATTTTTTGCAAAGAGTCTGGTGTTCACTATGTTGCAGTCACAAAAGAGCGATCGCACATTAAGCTATCTTTAGTAGAAAAAGTAAATCAGCAAACAGATTTACTGCAATCTGTATTCGATTTCAACAATCCTTTATATCTAGTGTCTGAATATACTCAGGCGATGATGTTGGGTTTAGTGTGGCAAAACCAACCTCAAAGAATCTATATAGCTGGTTTTGGCGGCGGCAGAATTCCCTTAATTTTGCACCACTATTTGCCGGAAACTGTTATAGAATGTGCGGATGTCGATCCGATCGCGATCGAAGCAGCTACACAGTGTTTTGGGGTGCAGTTGGACGATCGGCTGAGTGTGACAATTCAAGACGGCAGAGAGTATCTGGAACAGCAAAAACCGGATATGCAGTACGATATCATCATGACCGACGTATTTTTTGGCAACGGCTACTTTCCGCACAGGCTGGCCACCAAAGAATTTTATCAACTCTGCGAAAAACGCTTGTCAAGGGAGGGAGTTGTGCTAGTAAATCTGCTGCAAAGAGATGAGTTTTATGCGGAAAAAATCAAGACTTTTCAAAGCGTGTTTTCTCAGGTGTGCGTGTGTCCGTGGAAAAATATTAACAGCGTTTTGATTGGTACTAACAGCGCTATTTTAGAGAAGAATGAGATTGTTGCTAGGGCAAAATATTTGCAAGATGGCTATCAATTTTCATTTCCATTAACAGAAAGAGCGCGGGAAGTAAAATTAGGTACAGAATTGGCGGAAGCTGTAGCTAATTTAGAGCGATCTCAAATTTTGCATGACGATGCGCCGCCCCCTGGTTATTTTGATTGCTGGTTATTCTGATATTTATATTTATAATAATATCAAATCCGGTAGCATCAGAATTAATATTACCCAGAGCCAGGAAACAACAGTGCGGTTTCCCTAGCCCAAAATCATCAATCTTCCTCAATCAGAGATGCAACCATCGCCGGATTAATTGTAGGTAAACGGCACTGCCGTCTCCTGACTGTAAGTAATCTCAATTATCATGCCACCGGATTTGATATAAGTCCTATTTCATACATTCAACCATCTGCTGTTCCAGCTTAGCCAACAACGTATCAACATCTGTTGCCGCTTCCTCAAAACAAACAGGAGGTTCAGGCTTAGGTTCAAAAAGAATCAACTTAATTTGACCTTCCCCGATCGCCAAAATCGCCACTTCCTTCTCAGGCTTGTGAGCGTTCAACACACCTACAACTTCCTGAATATGACTTCTCACTTGACGGTTCAACTCTTCAACCGCCTCTTTCTTACAATACACAAAACGCGCAGTTTCTGCAATATCAATTGCTAAAACCTCCTCGCTTTCCTCTCCCCTTTCCAGAAATAGCCCCCAAGCCAAAGCAGCCAATTCATGTTGATTAGCTTTCACGAATTTATCTAACTTGCGGCTCCAGCTATTTTCGTTGGGTTTGGACTCAGGGCTATCAAATAGAAACATTTTCTCTTCTTGTTTGTATAAACTAATATTTTACAGTCAGTTGGCAGTTGGCAGTTGTGATTAGTTAGAATTCAAATTACCAACTATATCATGTCTGGTTGATTCGCTATCGGATAATTTTCGATCTCGTTGGGGCGGGTTTTACCAACAATTTACGTGTCAAACTAATTATCTCATAAACCCGCCCTGCCCATATACTTATAATACTACCAGACATGATATTACCAATTCCCAATTCCCAATTCCCAATTCCCAAAACCGCTGCGTTTCTATCTTATACCAGATTGCACGCGCCAGAGCGCCGCATAAATTCCGTCCTGTTCGATCAGTTGTTCGTGCTGCCCCGATTCTACCACTAGCCCTTCTTCCATGACACAAATGCAATCGGCATTGCGGACAGTAGAAAGACGGTGGGCGATCGCAATTGTAGTGCGATTCTTGGTAATTCGTTCGAGCGATCGCTGAATTGCCGCCTCAGTCTCGTTATCCACCGCTGAAGTAGCTTCGTCAAGAATCAAAATCGGCGGATTCTTCAAAACAGCCCGTGCAATTGCAATTCGCTGCCGCTGACCCCCCGACAATTTTTGACCGCGTTCCCCTACAATAGTGTTGTAACCGTCCGGCAATTGGGCGATAAACTCGTGAGCCTCCGCAATTTTCGCAGCATTTACTATCTCTCGATTGCTGGCCTCAAAACTGCCGTAAGCAATATTTTCGGCCACCGTACCGTGAAACAAAAACACATCTTGACTCACCAATCCGATCGCTCTGCGCAAATCTTTTAAATTCAGGTTATTTAATTCTATACCATCGAGATAAATATTGCCGTGCTGTACCTCGTACAGCCTCAAGATGAGTTTCACCAGCGTACTCTTTCCCGAACCAGTAGCCCCAACAATCGCAGTAGTTTTTCCGGCAGGTAGAGTCAGGGAAAAATACTGCAAAATCGGCTTTCTTTGATTGTAAGAAAAGGTAACATTTTTAAATTCCAACTCACCCTTAATCGAACTAACAGGCCGCCGAATATCACCCGTGTGAATTGCGATCGGAGTATCCAACAAATTCATCACCCGATTAGTAGAAGCCATGGCGCGCTGGTATTGATCCAGAGTATTTCCCAGGCGAGTCAGCGGCCACAACAACCGCTGGGTCAAAAACACCAAAACGCTGTAAGTTCCCACAGACAATCGGCCCGCCACCACCTCCAAACCGCCCAGAAATAGTGTTGCAATAAACCCCAAGAAAATCACAACCCGAATCAGCGGAATAAAAGCTGCCGAAAGTACGATCGCCCGTCGGTTACTTTGCCGGTAAGCTTGGCTTTGTGTTTCGATGCGCTGAATTTCATAATCTTCGGAAGTAAAACTTTTAATAGTAGTAATTCCCATCAAATTATTCGACAGTTGCCCGTTCAGAAAACTCACCTTTTCCCGCACGTCAGCATAGAGAGGAGCGAGGCGGTTTTGAAAGGCGATCGAGCCCCAAATAATAAAAGGTATCGGCAGCATTGACAGCCCAGCAACAAGAGGAGATGCAGCAAAAAAAGCCGCGCCAATCACAACAACTGTTGTCATTACCTGAATTATCTCATTAGCGCCGTCGTCCAAAAAACGTTCGAGTTGATTGATATCATCATTCAGAATAGAAATCAAACCGCCCGTGCTGCGTTCTTCAAAATAAGCTAATTCTAATTCCTGCAAATGGCTGTAAGCTTCCAGACGCAAATCGTGTTCGATATCCTGAGCCAAATTGCGCCACAAATAATCATAGGCATATTCAAAAACAGATTCCAAAGTCCAAATAATCGCGCTCAAAAGAGTGATAATTGCCAGTTGCCAAAAGACATCTTTTATGCCCCACTGAGCGAGGATAGAATCTTGCTGTTTCACCACCACATCAACGGCAATACCGATTAATGCTGGCGGCGCTAAATCAAAGAATTTATTCAGCAGCGAACAGGTACTTGCCAGCCAAGCTTTCAGGCGGTAGCGGCGCCCGTACTTCAGCAGCCGCTTGAGGGGATGGACAGGTTTTGATGGATTTGGTGACAATTGAGGATTGGGGGTAATTGGGCAATTTTTAGATTTTGCACTTATTCTCACAGCTTTAGAAACGGGCAAGATACCCGTTCCACAACTAAGAAATTGTCTTTTAGAATCGGCTTTCAGTCTGGTTTAGACACCAGTTCTTGAAAACCGAGAAATAGCCCCAGGCTACGCTTTAAATGTTAACACTGGCTTCAGTTTAGCGACTACACCAACTATTTGCGCGTCAACCTGAACGTCAATTACTGGTTGAATTGGCTTGTAAGCGGCCGGTGCTTCTTCGATTCTGCGTTCTTCGCGCAAGGTAATGCAATCTACGCCGGTTAATCCCAAAGTGGAGTCAGTTTTGTCAACACCTTTGCGACTCATATCGAAGCGCGATCGCGCCCTTCCTGCACCGTGAGAAGCCGATCGCAAAAATCGATCGTTGCCTTTTCCAACCAACAAATAAGAGGGCGCGCCCATCGAACCCGGTACAATTACAGGCTGGCCCAAATGTGCGGGACAAGCGCCTTTGCGCGTTACCCAGCCACCACCTTCAGCTAAAGTAATATTGTGAGGCAAATCGTATACTAAGGGAGCTTCCACATCGCCGAAAACTTGCCGCAAACGCCAGCGCAGAAGTTCTGCTAGCAGCAAACGGTTGATAAAACCGTAGTTAGCGGCTGTTGCTTCCGCTTGCAGGTAGCTGCTCACAAGTTCGGGATTTGCCTCGACAGACAGCGGAAAAAGCCTGGATTCAGGGTATTTCAGAGTTTTCGGCCAGGCGTCGCAAGCTCGATCGCGCCACATTCCGCCGATGTATTTGCCGACATTCCGCGAACCTGAGTGAATCATGAAAGCGATTTGTCCCGATCGAACTCCCCAAGTATAAGCCGTAGCTCGATCGATAACTTCCTCAACCACTTGAATTTCGACAAAGTGATTGCCGCCGCCGATAGTACCTAAGCCGCCATCCCTGACTAAGCCGTCCTTTGGGACTAATTCTTCGGGAGCCCATTTGATATCGCCATTCATGGAACCGCCGAGGAAAATGCGATTGCACTCTGTCGCCAACTGCTCGAAATCCGAATTAGCCGCGCTGCCGGTTGGCTTGTCCCGCAAAGCATCCAGCCATCCGGGAATCCCGTGTTGGAACATCGCGCGAGCAGTTTTTGCAGTCATGCTGACATCGCGAGTACCGAAGAAATAATCACCTTTGAGCAATTCTACAAATCGATCGCGCTGACTGAGGAATTGTTCGATCGACAAATCCGCAACGTGCAACCGCATCCCGCAGTTGATATCGGAACCGGTAGCCGCCGGAATCACCATTCCTGCTGTTTCTACAATAGAGCCGATCGCCACCCCCGAATCCCCCGGATGGAAATCTGGAGTAGCGCAAGCGCGACAAACGCAACCACCTTGAGGGTGACGAACATTCGCCAAACTTGCTAACTGTTTGAGGGCCTTTGCTTCCACAGGAAAATTCTCTGGGAGCAAAACTTCTGCTGTTGTGGCAATGGCATCTTGCCAGCGTTCATTCAAAGAACTATTGAGTTCTGTTGTGGCACTGGCATCTTGCCAGCGTTCATTCAAAGAACTATTGAGTTCTGTTGTGGCACTGGCATCTTGCCAGCGTTCATTTAAAGAACTATTGAGTTCTGTTGTGGCACTGGCATCTTGCCAGTGTTCATTCAAAAAACTATTGAGAGAAATAGAGTAGACTTTGTTGTTGTAACTAACATCAAGACCTTGCCGAGACAAAGCTCGCAAAAGCCTGTTCAATTTTTTTGGCTGCTGCATAAATAGTCTGTTGCGGGTTGCTATGCAACCCCCAAGAGTTGAAGAGATTTTTTAGGGAACAAAAGACTTGGGTTCAGCAGCCGCAATCTTTTCAGAGACAAGTTGAAGGCAACTTTTCTACTTATATCGATCCTGGCACATTATTTTTTATCTGTCAACTTCCAGCGAGTATCAGAAACCCGGTTTCTGCTTAGATCCTTGGCAAACACACATAATTTTTGTCAGAAACCCGGTTTCTTTTCCCAGCGAGTATCAGAAACCGGGTTTCTGCTTAGATCCTTGGCAAACACACATAATTTTTGTCAGAAACCCGGTTTCTTTTCCCAGCATCTCCTAAATAATTCCAGTTTTCATAGTTTACAGATAATATCTAACCGTTGTTACCACCCGACTTTTTTTAGCCCGCAAAGCCGCTTTCAAAAAGAAAGCAGTTTGATTGTGCAGCAGTCCCTCCCACCAATTTCGCGTCACAAAAGCCGGAATGATCAGTGTTAAATATACTCCCGGTCGCTGCTCTTCAAACAAAGCCAAAAAGTGTGTCAAAGCCGAACCAACAGAACGGTAAGGCGAGTCCAGAATTTCCAAAGGAATATCAGACTGCAAATCTTTCCAAGCTAATTGTAATTTTTCTCTATCGGTCAAACCAATATCCACGTGAACTGCCACAACTTCATCAGCAATTAAACGAGCGTAATCGAGGGCCTCGAAAGTTCCTCGGTGCAACTGCCCGACTAACACCACTGCCGGATGTGTCACCGTCTTAACTCTAGGTCTGCGAAGATAAGACCTCGGTTCTATTCCCTGAATGCTCAAGCGAGCCGCTACATACCGATAGTGTCGGTGAATAGCTAAAAATAGACTGACTGCGATCGGAATAGTTACTACGACAACCCAAGCTCCCAAAAGGAATTTTGTAGCGAGAATTACACCCAAAACTCCCGTTGTTGCCACTGCACCAATACCGTTCATCACAGCACTAACTTGCCAACCTTTACCTCGTTCCTTAAACCAGTGAATTACCATTCCCGATTGGGAGAGAGTAAAAGAAGTGAAAACTCCAACCGCATACAGGGGAAGCACCGCGCTCGTATTGCCTCGAAAGATGATAATTAAAAGAGCAGCGCAGAAGCTTAGCAGATTAATCCCATTAGAATAAACCAGGCGATCGCCCAACAGCGACAATTGCCTCGGCAAAAACCCGTCCCGCGCCAAAAAATAACAAAGTCGCGGAAAATCAGCATAACTCGTATTCGCCGCCAACAGCAAAATTAACAGAGTTGCTGCCTGCAAATAGTAATAAAATATACCGACACCAAAAATCTGTTTTCCCAATACAGAAAGGAGCGTTTCATGTTCTGTAGGAATCACCTGATAAATATGAGCCAAGTAACTAATCCCCAAGAACATCGCTCCCAGAATTCCCCCCATATAGCTCAAAGTCAGGCGCGCATTCTTCCATTCAGGAGGCTTAAAAGCCAACACCCCGTCTGATATGGCTTCAACTCCAGTCAGCGCTGTACAGCCCGCCGCAAAAGCCCGCGCCAGCAGAAATAATCCCAAAGGTTCCTTAGCTGGAATATTTTGTAATGTCGGCATAACATTACCTGTTGCCTGTTGGAATAAACCGCAGCCAATCAAAACAAAAATGCCAACGAGAAACGCATAGGTGGGAACCATAAATATATTACCTGATTCCCGCAATCCCCTGAGATTGGCAAACATGATTAGGACAATAAAAACTAAGCACAGTTCAACTGTGTAGGGGTGCAGCGAGGGAACTGCTGAAGTCAAGGCCGCCACCCCAGCCGAAATACTGACTGTTACAGTTAAAATGTAATCAATCATCAGCGAAGCTGCCGCGATCAAACCGGGATAAATACCTAAGTTTTCTCGCGCCACAATGTAAGCGCCACCGCCGTTGGGGTACGCTTTAATTGTCTGTCGGTAAGACAGCGCCACGATCGCCAACAGTAAAATAATAATTGCAGAAATAGGCAGCGATAAACTCAAACTGCTACTCCCCGCTAGTAATAGCACCAGCAGAGTTTCTTGAGTAGCGTAGGCAACAGACGAAAGTGCATCGGAAGCCAGAACAGCTAGTCCTGTAGCGTTGCTCAGCCGTTCATGAATAGATGCGCTGGTGGGGAGAGATTCACCCAGTAAAAATCGCTTGAGTCGAGAATAAGTGTACATTAAAACTCAATATACAGGCATCCACAAATCATAATCGAGACGGGGACTGTTTTAAGTAATTTTTGGCTCACAACTTGTAATTCTGTCTCGTTTGTTGAGTCAGCTTCAGCTTGTGTTCCAGAGCTTGCCAATTTTCGGCTGCGATATCGCTGATGAACTCGTCGAGACTGTCGCGGTAAATAGAGAGCGATCGCAACAATTCCTCTCGATTGTACTTTGCCACCATCACTCCCAGCTCGGGATTGCCGCCGCCAACCCGGCTCGTATCCCGAAAACCAGAACTCGCCAAATGTTGGGCTAAATTAACAATATGCCGATCGCCCTCTCGATCGCAGGCAGCAACCAGCGTCGCGCTTGCCATTAGCGGCAAATGAGAAATCCAAGCCACAGCTCGATCGTGTTCTTCCGGCTCACATCGGTAAACTTTAGCACCCAGCAACCGCGCAATTTCCTCAACCCGATCCACCGCCAGCGCCGGCGTCTGGGCAGTCGGCGTCACCACGTAAGGCCGGCCCACAAATAAATCCGGCATCGCCGCCTCGATTCCGCTTTCAGCAGTCCCCGCCATCGGGTGTCCCCCTACAAAGTTCGGCCACAGAGAAGACACAGCCTGCACTATAGGTGTTTTTACGGAACCTACATCCGTTACAATAGTATCCCGGGAAAGATAGGGCACCAACTCTCGGACGATCGGCTCGATCGACAAGAGCGGCGTGCAAATAAAAACCACATCGGCTGCTGCCATTAGAGACAGGTGTATGCTGGCTTCATTGACAACACCGCGAGCTTGCGCCCGAGAGCAAGTCTGCTGCCGACTCGAAACCCCAAAAACATTAAACCCGCGCAATCGCAAATCCAGGCCGATCGAGCCGCCAATTAAACCCAGTCCTACAATACCGATATTCATAGCAATAAAATGGGGATATTTGATACGGTGCCGCCCCCATGACAGTCGAGGAACTCCTGAAACAATATGCCGCCGGAGAAAGAAACTTTGCCGGAATCAACCTGACTGAGGCCAACCTCAGCGGCGTCAACTTGAGCGGAGCCAACCTCAAGGGTGCGAATCTGAGTGTAGCAAACCTCAGCGGAGCCAACCTCAGCAAAACCAACCTCACAGGTGCCAAACTCAACATCGCCAGACTCAGCGGCGCCCATCTAGGCGGCGCCGACCTCACCGACGCCGACCTCAACGTCGCCTACCTAGTCCGAGTTGACCTCAAAAAAGCCATACTCGTAGGAGCCAAACTGATCAGAGCCGAGTTAATTCGAGCCGAGCTCAGCGGCGCTAACCTCAGCGGAGCCAACCTCAGCGGAGCCACCCTCACCGAAGCCACCCTCCGAGGAGCCAACCTCAGCGGTGCCAACCTTCGAGGCGCTCACCTCAGTGGCGCGTCCTTGACAGAAGCCAACCTCGAACAAGCCAACCTGCAAGGTGCCGACCTCAGCCGAGCCGACCTCAGCGGCGCAGACCTGCGAGGCACAGAACTGCGACAAGCCAACCTCACTCAAGCCGTACTCAGCGGAGCCGACCTCAGCGGCGTCAATTTGCGCTGGGCCATCCTCAGCGGCTGCAACCTGCGGTGGGCCGACCTCAGCGAAGCCAAATTGAGCGGGGCCGACCTCAGCCGAGCCGACCTTTGCCACGCCAACTTGCTCAATGCCAGTTTAGTTCACGCCGACCTGTCAAATGCCTATCTCATCCGCGCCGACTGGATTGGAGCCGACTTAACCGGAGCCACCTTAACCGGAGCCAAACTCCACGCAGTTTCGCGGCTCGGCATCAAAACCGAAGGCATGACCTGCAAGTGGGTCGATTTGAGCCCCAACGGCGACCACAGCCAAATTTACTGGTTGAACTCTGGAGGAACCCACGACTTTTTTCACGAAACCTTGCCCACTGTTCGGATTGTGATTGACTCGCCCTTAGACCAAGGCGCTCATTTTGCCCTAGCTGCAACTTATTACCAAATTGCCCAACAATACCCGAGTTTAAGCCAGCCGCCCACGATCGAAGTCAGCTCCAGGCGCACCGTACTCGCCTTTAAAATGGACAGCGACGATAAATTATTTGCGACCGCTTACGTTGCGATCATTCCTTTTAATGACGCCGCCACAACTCAAAAAAACCTGATTGCTTTGATGAAAATGATTCAATCTCACGATGCAGGCAAACTTAACGTCAAAGAATCCAAACACGTCCAGTTATGCAGCAAAGCTCTCAACCAAGCTATTAGCAAGGTAGACCAAATCAAAATTTCCAGCTCTTTTCCAAAAATCGGCGAAAGCATCAATTTTTTTCAAATTCCTACACAGATGATCTTAATTAATTCCCGCGACCAAAGACTCAGCGTATATCACCACCCAGCCTTCGGCAAGCGCCTGATTAAAAAATACGATCCGAACAACTCAAGCCCAGGCAAGTTAGCCGAAAGCACAAAATTGGGTCAAGCTAATATCACTAGCATTTTGGATTTTATAAAAGGCTTCCACAATATAGATGTCTAAGCATATTGCATCTAGTTACAAAAAATGCTTATTCTATTTTAAAGGTTGGCATAACAAAGCTTTGTTCTAGCTAACACATCAGGGAAAGTCAAAAGCATGGACGCCGAAGAACTCATCGCCAAATATACAGCAGGAGAAAGAGACTTTACTGCCATCCTCCTTTGCGAGGCAAATCTCAGCAGGATCGATCTCAGCGGGGCTAATTTCAGCGAGGCAATCTTGAGCCTCACCAACATGAGCGGCAGCAATTTGTCAAACGCCAACATGAGAAAAGCCAAACTCAATGTTGCCAGACTCAGCGGTACCAATCTCCACAAAGCCAACCTCAGCGGCGCTATCCTCAACGTAGCTAACTTGATTCGAGCCGACCTCCGCGAAGCCCAACTCGTCGAAGCTACAATGATCAGATCCGAACTGATTCGAGCCAACCTCAGCGGTGCAAATTTGAGCGGTGCCAACCTCAGCGAAGCAGATTTGAGAGAAGCAACCCTCAGAGAAGCCAATCTAGAGCAAGCTGACCTCAGCGGGGCTCACCTGAGAGGCGCTTGTCTGACAGTGGCCAACTTGGAACGGGCCAACTTGCACAGAGCCGACCTCAGCAGGGCAGACTTGCGAGGAGTCAACCTCTGCAATGCCGAACTCAGACAAGCTAATCTTTCTCAGGCAAACCTCAGCGGGGCAGACTTGCGAGGCGCTAATCTCCGGTGGGCTGACCTCAGCGGGGCGAACCTGACGGGCGCTGACCTCGACGAAGCGAGATTGAGCGGGGCAAACTTGTACGGGGCAAATTTGAACAATGTCAACCTGTTGAACGCTACTCTGGTACACGCGGATTTGACTCAAGCGAATTTGATTCATGCTGATTGGGTGGGCGCAGATTTGACGGGGGCGGCCCTGACGGGGGCAAAAATTTACGCGGTGTCCAGGTTCGATCTCAAAGCAGATGACATTACCTGCGATTGGGTTGACCTCAGTCCTAACGGCGATCGCAGCCATATTCAGCGCTTTACCCCAGAAGAATCTCAAAGGTTTTTCAACGCTACACCGCCGACAGTTCAAATTATTGTCGATCGACCCCTAGATCCCGACGCTAACTTTATCCTCGCAGCTACCTACCGCCAAATTGCCCGTCAATACTCGGGTTTGAGCCATCCTCCCAGCATAGAAGTTAATTCGCGACGCACAATCATCTCATTTAGAATAGACCAGGACGACCAACTCTTTCTCACAGCTTTCGTGGCCATTATTCCCTTTAGCGACGCGGCATTTACTCAGAAAAATCTCATTACTCTGATCAAGATGATTCAACCCCAAAGCGGTAATAGCCTGGGCGTCAGAGTCTCTAATCTGGTAGTGCAATTGAACGTGACCCTGACCAAAACAATTAGAAAAATAGGGGAAATGAAAATTCAGCCGGTTCGCCTCGATCGCGAATCGGTATCGAGTTTTTTTCAATCGCCTACCCAAACTGTACTGGCTAATTCCAGCGGCGACAGTTTGATGGTTCATTATCACCCAGACTTTGGCAGAAACTTGACAAATTTGCCAGGAGTCACCAAAACCTCGATCGGTCCTGCAATTAAAGCCCAAAGATTCACAACCCCGCCGCTAAATACGGTGGTTGAGTTTGTCAAAAGCTTTTATCAGATCGGCGAGTAAATACTATAAATTAATTTGAGATAATTTCTATTCATGCCATATAAAAATTAGCCGATTGCCCTTTCAGTCAGGTAAAAGAAATGGAAGCTGAAGAACTTCTCAAAAGATTTGCACTCGTCAAAAGATACACAGAAGGCGACAGAGATTTCACAGGAATCAACTTGAATGAAGCTAATCTCAGCCGCATTAACCTCAGCGAATCAATTTTAACGCGGGCTAGCTTATTTGTCACTAACATCAGCGGCGCTAACTTGAGCGAAGCTAACTTGAGCGAAGCTAACCTGAATGTGGCTAGACTCAGCAGCACCAATCTCTCGCGGGCAATCTTAAACGGGGCTACTCTCAACGTAGCAAACTTAGTGAGAGCAGATTTAAGTGCAGCTCAATTAATCGGAGCATCTCTAATTAGAAGCGAATTAGTCCGCTGCAAACTCAGCAAAACTAACTTCAGCGGCGCAAACCTAACTGAAGCAGATTTAAGAGAGGTAAAACTGACGCAAGCTAATCTGTGCGGTGCAAATCTTTCCGGTGCAAATCTCAGAGGTGCTTCGGCTGTTTCAGCTAACTTTCAAGAAGCTAACTTGCACGGGACGGATCTGACTAAAGCAGAGCTCAATGGGGTCAATTTTAGCAATGCAGATTTGAGACAAGCTTCTTTGCAACAAGTGAATCTCAGCAGTGCCAATTTGAGCGGAGCTAACCTCAAATGGGCGAATTTGACAGGAGCTAACCTCAACGGTGCCGATTTGAGCGATGCGAAATTGAGCGGAGCCAACCTCAACGGAGCAGATTTAAGTAATACTAATTTAGCCAATGCTAGTTTGGTTCACGCTGATTTGACAGAAACTAATTTTATTGATGCAGATTGGGTGGGCGCTGATTTGAGGGGGGCAACTTTAACAGGAGCAAAACTCTATTTGGTTCCCAGGTTTGGCATCATTGCAGATGATATTACTTGCCAGTGGGTTGACCTCAGCCCCACCGGCGATCGCACTCAGATTAAACAATTCAATTCGCCCTCAGAAGCGAGAAAATTTTTAAATCACACGCCGGGGTTAGTACGAATTGTGGTTGACGCACTTTTAGACTACTCAGCAAACAGCACTTTAGCAACAGCTTACAGCGAAATAGCTCAGCATTACCCAGCAATGAGCTGTCCTCCCAATATTGAAGTGGGCTACCGCCGGACAACTCTCACTTTTAGATTTGATAGCGATGAACATTTATTGCCAGCAGCTTTTTTAGCGATTCTTCCTTTTAAGGATGCTGTACAAACTCAAAAAAATATTATGGCTCTCGGCAAAACTATCGAAAGTCAAAATTTGGATAAAAAACGAATGGTGCAATTGACTCAAGCCTTGAGTGCAGCTAGAAATAAGTTACATGAATTGAGAAATTTGATCTCAAATAAATTAATTATTAGTCAGGAAACAAATTTTTTTGAGTCACCTACCCAAACTATTTTAATTAGTTCAGGGGAAAAGAGTTTGACCGTGCAGTGTCACCAGGATTTTGGTCGGCGAGGTGGAAATAATCATGAGAGTAAATTCCTGTTGCCCGCAGGTGAAAAATTAGTTGATTTTCTGGCAAGTTTTGATTATCTTGATTGATAAATCTCAAGTGTAAAACCGATTGATTGAGGTAGAAGTCCACAACTCATTGCTCCGCTTCCTGCGATCGAACTCCGAGCCGCACTGGCCACACCATTTAACGATGGCGCGGCTCGTGGCGCGGGCTTTGCGCTTGGGGCGCAGCGCTCTAATTCAAACAGGGCTTCCCGCTGGAGCTTACCGACAGCGGTATCGAGTCAGCTATTTGATGCCGATTTTGATGTGGCCGGAGCCTGTGATTTTAGTGGCGCCGACACCGCTGATTGAGCATTTGAGAGCAGTGGAAATTCCGCGTTTGCAAGAGTGGCTGGAAACAGAGGGGTCGATCGAGACTTATTCGGATAATGCCACTGGACGAGGATTGATGCTAGCAGATCCAGAGTCTTGGCTGGCGGCTCGCTTGGCGGGGAATTCGGAACTACACAGGAATATTCCGACAATTATTGACGGTGTGGATGACTTGGAAGTTTGGACGCGCCAGCAATTGACGGCGTGTTTGCAACCTGCTGACTGGAATGATTTAATGCAATCTCAGCCTTTGGAAGCCGATGCAATCCTCCAAGGGCGGGTAATGCTAACGCGGGCTTTCTTTCGGCATCCGGCGAAACCAGAGGAGTGCTATTTGCTGGAAACGGCAGAGCAAAATATTTTGGAGGGGCTGTTTGAAAGGATCGAACGGAATTCGCTGATTCCGGCTGCTTGGAGCAATTTTTGGCAGCGGTGGGAAGCAAACGGAACACTGCGGTGGGCGGAAATTCATCGGGAGGCTGGGTCATTTTCTCTGTTCTGCGCGCCGGTGCAGGTGGCTGAGGTTTTGAGCAAAATTTGGGATTGTCAGTCTGTGGTGTTGATTGGGGGGGCGGTGGATGTGGAACCGAAGGCTCCGATCTTCCGGCAAATGCTGGGACTGCCAGAATTGACGAGCGTTAAGTTTTCGCCCGATCGACAAAGCGAATTAATTCAACTGTACATTCCCAACTGGCTGCCGCTGCCGAATACGCCGGAATTTCAGGGTGTTTTAATTGAAGAAATTCGGACTTTGCTGTTGATGAGCGCGTCGGTGGCGGGTTTAACGGTGCTGATTGTTGGTGATGTACCGCTGAAGGCAAGGCTGGCGGCGATTTTAGCTGCTGAGTTCGGTTCTCGCGTGCAGGTAGAAAAAACAGATGTGGGCGAGAATGCGATTTTGGTGACTGGGTGGGAGTTTTGGCGGGAACATCAGGGGGAATTGAGGGCGCCTCACTTGCTGGCGATCGCAACTTTGCCGCTACCTTCTTTGGAGAATCCTTTGGTGACGGCGCGTGTGGCTTATTATAAGGAACGGCGCAAGGATTGGTTTCGGTTGTATTTGCTGCCGGCGGCGCTGAATGAGTTGCAGCGGGCGATCGCGCCGGTGCGAGAACGTCAAGGGGTGGTGGCGATTTTCGACAGCAGGGTGATTCACCGCAGTTACGGACAGCAGGTTTTAGCGGCTTTGAGTCCTTTTGCGAGGATTGATTATTTGGATACGACTTGGCTGACGCAGGCTTGAGTTGACCTGTTAGCCTATAATTTGGTTAGGTATCGAGTTGAAATCTAATTTAGCAGACAAAGATTATGGGTGAAGCTAAGCGTCGCAAAGAGTCGATCGGCGACGAATACGGTAAAGAAGAACGCATCGTTCCCTGGCTGCCAATCACGAAAACCCAAAGCGAAGATTTTGTGAAGTGGACAAGCCGCGGAAGCTGGATCGGGATTAGCCTTTTGGTGGCTTGGTGGGTGGTAGTGCGGTTTGTCGGCCCTGCGGCGGGTTGGTGGGTGGTTAACTGATGCCAGACTCGACAAATGCCTGTATTCTTGGCATTGTGTCGAGTTTAACTGGGAAACAAGCTGCTGAATTTTTAGGAAAAATTTTAGTTGCGAATTTTGACTTGGTATGGTATGTTAATTATCTGCGGGCAATTAGCACAGTGGTAGCGCACTTCCTTCACACGGAAGGGGTCACAGGTTCAAATCCTGTATTGCCCATCGAATGTATTTTCTGATTCGTCTTATTTCTTAGTCCCCCTCTGTTGGGACGAAATTTTGTGTAGCTGCGGTTTCAACCGCCCTCAGCTTCTTAAGCTTCAACATATTCGCAAATAGAGACAGGTTCGGGAATAGGAAAAGCATCCTCTTGTAGTCCTTCAATATGAAATGCGATCGCCTCTTTAATTAAATGCCTCACATCTTCTAAACTTTCAGCCACAGCTACACATCCAGGTAAATCGGGAACATAAGCACCGTAGCTAGTTTTACCCTTCTCAATTACAACAGCATAACGCATTAATCTTCCTCCTCTTCTAGTTGAGCTTGCCGCCAAACACTTTTAAGCGTACCAATTGGCATATCAACGCCTAAATTACCTGACACCGTGACAGTCCCAGCCTTTTCAGGGTGTTTGAATTGACGATGACTGCCCTTTGTTCTAGCTAAATACCAACCATCATCTTCTAACATTTTAATAACTTCTCTAACTTTCATTTTTCATCTATAAAACTCATCAACTCCCGCACTTCTATCCCCATAATATGCTCTAACTTCAGCAACCTCTCCATTGTAACCTGCGCCGCTGATAAAAAACCTCATCCTGCTTTGGGTTCCCGAGTCCCGACGATCGTAATCTCTCCCAAATTGGGTCAACTGGAGATCGCAGTTCGGGATCGGTTAGCATGGGTGACTTCTTTCATCTTTTGCCATTATTGGACAGCCCTTATAACCTTTTCTTGGCAAACCTCAATCAGACAATTGATGACATCAGTAGCAAGCAACTCTATAGTCTCTTGACTAAGTGAAGGCTTAGATGCTATGAAATTAAAAAGCATTTTATCTTTAAAAGTTGCAACTGCAACTGTAAAATTTTTGCCAAAAATAGCATCAGACGCAACAAAACTGATTTCTTCTATTTCCAAATCCCCATAAACTTCTGAAATATCAACTATGCCAATATTAGTAACCCCACTTGTTATGAGAAATTCATCAGGATTCTTAATATAATATTCAATAATTTTTCGGAATATCATTAAAGGTTTAAAAAAATCTTGTGTGTTTAAGCCTAATTCAATATATTTAGTAATATCTCTTGATAAATCCCAAAACGACATCTGAGGTTTTAGGTGATGGAATGAAGTTAAAAAGGAAGCTAAAAAACTCATGTGTTTATTTTTAATCGGAGGTTCTATACGCCTACGCAAATCCACATAAGAACGACATGAAACCTTAATGCTTCTTGGCTTTTCCCAGCTAATTTTATTAGCTACTGTAAGTAGCATTGCTGCACATAACGCCCCATGTACTGTGGTATTTTCTTGCCGACAAAGTTCAATTAGTTTTTTGGTTAACTCTTTTTCTAAAAATCTATGAGTCATGCCACAAGTACGATACTCAAGGGTAACGGTCTCTTCAGACTCTAATTGTTCTGGTTTATGTAAAAGCATTTGTAATTTCATTTTCAGCAAAAACCATGTGCCATTGCTGATCCCTTTCTTTCCTTTCATCCATTTAGGTAATAATTCCTCTAAGGGTGGAATAGCAGATCCGCAATCTATATCAATGGCCTCTCCCGATGCAATAATTTGGTAACACTTCAAGATTTCTGATTGTAGACTTATAGAAGATAATCCGTCTGATATGGCATGATGTACAGTTGTGATTAAATAGCTGGTGTTGATTTCGGATTGCTTGTAAAGAAGAATGCACCTTAGCAGAATCTGACTGCTATCCATAGTTTTGTTCAATTCTTCTCTCACAACATCTTCCCAGTTGTCATTTATGCCCTGTGAAACTACAGATAAAGGAATTTTTCCTGTTCCGTGATTTGTAAATGCGAGATGCTCCAGCGTTCCCACGATCCGAGAACTCAGTAGAGGATGAATGCTTTGAACTGCATCTAGCGCCTGCCTCAAAATCTCTTCCTTAATTTCACCTTTGATCCGGCTGATTGTTACTATATTAAATGAGCCATGTTGGCGGTTCAATAGCTCCATCGCTTGTTCTGTGACCGAAAGCGCTCTGTTGTTATTCATAAATTTAATAGGTCTTTTAGGACTCTGAACTCAATGATTAATGATGAAGACGCCAACTGCTCAGTAAACTCAATTAACTCATCCACCTGTTCCTCAGTAAACCACCTTTCCACAGCATCCTCCACAAACAGATCCCACGCTTCCTCATACAACTCCACCACTTCCAATCGCCGATTCTTCTAAAATACATTCTGCACAGCCCGTAACAACCGAATCTGATTGGCGTTAAACAGCGGTTGGGCAGCACTAAACTCATCAAAATTCCGCCTACCACTTCCTGATAATCTGGCAATGCCTCAATCTCGAACTACTCTCGCAGCAACAATAAGAAACTATTAACCTTCAGATTAAACGCCTTGGGAATATTCGACTTCTACAACTGCACGTTTCCCCCATGCAACTCTTGCCTCAGTGCACGCTCTAACACCACCTCTTGCAAGTCCCTCACCGCTTCCCCATTGCGAATTGCTGCAATTGTCGGGTGAGTCTCGACAATCTCCAATACCTTCGCCTCAACTCGCTGGCGATATTCCTCCTTGATAATTAGACAATTTTCAACAAAGCCAAATTCGCGTGAAGCGAAGCTATCCCGAAGGGAATCGCCCAAAACCCCTTTTTCATACTACATATATGCTACACTAACATTGTAGCTCGTGCCCCCGCAGGAGGTTCCCTCATGGCAAATGCCAATCTTCCTCAAAATTTCAACTTAATCCTACCCGCAGGAACCCAAATTGTCACCAAAATAGAGGTCAAAAACCCCGCCGGCGACCAATCTTGGAAACCGGGATTAGTAGGCGTCATCGTTCAATCGCCTACGGACAATTCCCACGCATATTTAGTCAAA
Source organism: Microcoleus sp. F10-B2 (assembly GCF_036704965.1). Taxonomy (NCBI): domain Bacteria; kingdom Bacillati; phylum Cyanobacteriota; class Cyanophyceae; order Oscillatoriales; family Microcoleaceae; genus Microcoleus; species Microcoleus sp. F10-B2. The sequence goes on from NZ_JAUBTB010000002.1 coordinate 39,467, forward strand.
CTCCCAGACGGAACACAAGTTAGTCTGCGGCGGCACGAACTCAGCATCCGCAAGCAGTTTCAGAGCGAAGGATTGCAGTCAGGAGGAGATTTTCTTGCAGAATACAACCTCTATGATTCTGTAATTTACCGCTGCATTGTTGGTTCGAGAGCTTACGGTCTTGATAACGAGCAATCCGATACAGACAGACGCGGGATTTACCTGCCGCCGGCAATACTTCATTGGTCGCTTTACGGCATTCCAGAACAATTGGAAAACAAGGAAAATCAGGAATGCTATTGGGAACTGCAAAAGTTTTTGATTTTGGCACTAAAAGCTAATCCAAATGTGCTAGAATGTTTGTACACCCCTTTAGTAGAAACGGTTTCTCCTGTAGCACAAGAATTGCTGGAAATTCGGGAAATCTTTCTTTCTCAATTGGTTTATCAAACTTACAATAGCTACGTTTTGTCTCAATTTAAAAAAATGGAGCAAGACCTCCGCAATACCGGGGAAATTCGTTGGAAGCACGCTATGCACTTAATTCGCTTGCTGCTGTCAGGAATTACGGTGCTCAAGGAGGGGTTTGTACCGGTTCGGGTGCAGGATTATCGATCGCAACTTTTATCTATCCGCAACCAAGAAATATCCTGGGATGAGGTAAATCGCTGGCGGTTGAGCTTGCACGGTGAGTTCGATCGCGCTTTTGCTGCAACTAAATTGCCAGAACGTCCTAATTACGAGAAAGCGAACCTGTTTTTGATTAAATCTCGTAGAGGTGCGATCGAAATCGGATCTTGAAATCGCTTCTTGTGAAACAAAGCCCGCCTGCATGGACTAGAATAAATGACAGAATACATCTCGAATCTCGCCCAAATTATATCAGTTCGACCTTATCCGCTGCTGTTTGCGACTGTCAGCGGTTCGCACTTATACGGCTTTCCTTCCGCAGATTCTGACTTCGACTTGCGGGGAGTACACATTTTGCCGCTACCGAAAGTAATTGGACTGATTTCTGGAGAAGAAACAATCGAAGTTTCTGAGGTGCGGGAGGGAATGGAAATAGATTTAGTAACTCACGACATCAAGAAATTTTTTGAGTTGCTGTTGAAGCGCAACGGCTACGTGCTAGAACAACTGTATTCGCCGCTCATAGTTTACAGTACAAAGGAACACGAGGAATTAAAGGATCTCGCCTCGAACTGCATTACCAAGCACCACAGCCACCACTATCTCGGTTTTGCTAAAACTCAATGGAAACTGTTTGAGAAAGAACGCCCACGTAGGGTTAAGCCGCTGCTGTACGTTTACCGGGTGTTGCTGGCTGGGATTCACTTGATGCAAACGGGGGAAGTCGAGGCGAACTTGGTCAAACTTAACCAGAAATTCCAATTGTCGTATATTCCTGATTTGATCGATCGCAAGCTGGCTGGGGAGGAAAAATCTGTGCTGGAAGATACAGATATTGAATTTTATCAGCAAGAGCGCGATCGGCTAATTAATATATTAGAAGATGCAAGTTTTACAAGTCATTTGCCGTCAAATCCTAATGCAAAGGTTGTTCTTAGCGATTTTCTGGTAAAGGTGAGGATGTCATCTGTGAACTAAGCTGTTCCACGCCTAATTAGTCGTTTGGTGCAGCAAGTAGCTTACATATTAGTCATTTGGTGCGCCGAAGAGCGCAGAACCACATAAACCGGGTTGTTTATTGCGATTAAAGACCCAAGTGCAGTATTTTCGTCATCCATCAAACCCGGTTTCAAGTGATTTACCTTAATAGCTTTCTGTTTGCTGGTTCGCTAAAGGCAGGTAGGCCTATATTTTGATGCTCGGTAACTGGTGTGTTTTTTCCTTGTATGTAAATATTCAAACTTACCCCGCCTAAATATGTCTTAATATATGACATCAAGGCGTGGATAAATACAACGATGCCCAGCATTTCTAACAACTCTTCAATGGTCGTTAACATCACGTAGGATAGATTCCCGGGTCCTATTGTATAAACTATGTATCCCCCTAGCATTTCCACTCCGATTGCTCCTCCAATATAAAGAGCGGTGGCTGCAACAAACAATTTTCTCGTAGATACAGGAAGGTGCAACAGAAACTTAATGTAGGACACCAGAAATATCGCTACTAGAAAACCCATCGGCACAATCCAAGTAAAGTAAAGAAATCCTGTGGCATTTATCAGGTTTCGCATCGGGTCAATCAATTTTTCGTGCAATTGACCAATTTCGTCTACAGATATATATAAAAAAATGAATGATAAAATTTTCCAGTGATGCTGGTAGCGACAGCTATCCAAATTTTTCGCATAGGCGATCGCACCCAGCAAGAGAGAACTAAACAGCAATGCCAAAAATGAGTAGAAGGTTGGAATGTTCCGCTCGTAATCAACGTTGAATGCCTTTGCGAAGTAATCTCTAGACGGGTAATCCGGCAAGAAGTACAAAGTCATCTGACTTAAAAAAGATAGTACAACTAGACAGGCAACCACTCGCAGCAGCAACTGGGTTACAGCTCCTGGAGTTAGAGGAATTTGGAATTTCATTTTCTCTTAACGGTTCTCTTAACCTTGGTTTAAAGGTATGCTATCAAAAAAAATGTTTTTTCGGTATATCTACAGATAGAGAAGAGTCATCCCGGTGAAGGCGCTCTTTTTTTTTACCGTAAGATTACTGCAAGATTAAGGAATTTAGCCGATATCGATCGCCATTGACTTTACTATTGCTATATAAAATTACTTTGTTTTCTGAGATGTAAATTATAGAGATCCAAAAATGAAGCTGAAATCCTTAGTACGGTTGAATCGATATCTAAATTAGATCGATGTCTGCAAGAAAAACTCGGCTTCAGGAAGCCGAGATCCCTCAGTACCGAGAATTTCTGCAATCAAAGGCGATCTCATCTAAATCTCTGTAACCGCTATGAGATGAAATAACAGACCGATCGAGCGATCCGCCATTATATCAATTCCGGCTGCACCGGAATGATAAGCGAGGACACGGCGCCGTGTCCCTACAATCGATCGATTGTAGGGACTTAGGAATGAGAATTAAATAACTTACACTCTTGAAAGTGGGGAGTAGGGGTTGGGCTCTTATAGCCCGCCCTTTTTGGACGGGCGGGACGCCCATCCCACCATAACAATTAAAATTGTAAGTTATTTAATTCGGGAGCATCTCATATTTGTAAAAACAGTTCTTCTGGCTCCTTCCTTCTTCCTTCTGACTCTTTTCTCCTGGCTCGCAGCAAGAGGGACTCCTAACTCCAATTTCTAGCTTGGCTACTTTCATTGAGATGCTCCCTTTAATTCGCGATCCTTATGCCAAGCCGTGTCCTCCGTTTATATCATTCCGATGAAGAGCGGAATTGATATTATTTGTTAAAGTAGACTCCGCCCAGCGATATCAAAATATCTCTTTTTCAAAGTCAATTAGCTGTCAGTCAATTGCTGATTTCCGAAGTTTTTGCTGCTTGACTTATTTTTCATACCTGCGCGGCGTGTAAACCCAAACATCTCCATATTTGCGGGGAATAATCCGAGTTTGACTCGAACCGACAATCACTAAAGTTCTCATGTCGGCGTCTTGCGGCTGGAATTCGCCGAGGGTGCAAACCCGCACAGATTGGCCTGGCCGGCCGAGGTTTCGCCCTAGGATGACAGGGGTTTTAGCATCGCGACTTTGCAACAAAATCTCGATCGCCCTTGCGAGTTGCCAAATCCGCTGTTTCGAGATCGGATTGTAAAATGCGATCGCGAAATCTGCGATCGCAGCGGCCGAAATCCGCTGTTCTATGACCTCCCAGGGCTTGAGAATATCCGAAAGGGAAATCACGCAAAAATCGTGTCCGAGGGGTGCTCCGATCGCAGCAGCGGCCGCCTGCATGGCTGAAATGCCCGGTGCTACCCGAATATCGATGCCTTGCCATTCGGGTTTGGCGTCAAAGTCGATCGCCTCAAACACCGCTGCCGCCATCGCAAAAATACCCGGATCTCCCGACGAAACGACGGCGACAGATTTTCCTGATGCTGCTAAATCTAGGGCAAAACGGGCGCGATCGATCTCTTCCCGGTTGTCGGAATCGTGCCGCTTTTGCCCTTCCCGCAGGGTTCCGGCTAAGTCGAGATAGAACTTGTAACCCACCCAATCCGTGGCTTCGCGCAGAATTTCCTTAACTTCCGGGGACATCCAGGGCGCGCCTCCCGGGCCGGTACCGACGATCGCCAGTTTGCCCCGGCTAACTCCGATCGTGCTAGCATCTATGGGTTGGGCGGCTAGGGCGATCGCGCAATTCAGGGATAAATTGCGATCGCATTCGGTTAAGTGACTGTTTGCACCGGCTGCTGTCTGGGCAATTTGTGCGGCCTGATTTTCGATGAATTCAATTGAGTCTAATTCGACAAGTTCGGAGAGATTGAAAAAGCGGACGGGGACTTTGAAAAAATGTGCTATCGCCTCAAGTGCCGGATTTCCCATCTCATGTTTTAATGCAAAGAATCCAGCAACGGAAGCTGCTGCTAAACCTGCTTTTTCCAAGACTTGCTGCACTAATGAAACCGCTATTTCCGGCTCAATATTCGATAGCTTTGTCAGTGCAACTGCCACAATTTGCGGATGGTAAACTAAACAATCGGGCGTTGGCGCAATTGCTTTTTCGGTGACGCGGATAGTCAATTTTGCGTCGGGGGCGATCGGCAAATTGCTCTCGGAAAGCCAGCTTGCAGCCCCTTCTAGGCGTACTTTTGCCCCGGCGAGCAAATTTGAAATAAAAGTCTTCGCGTCCTCTGGATTCGCTAAATAATAGCCTTGGGGAGGACTCAGCAGCGCGGTGCGAAACCGGATATCTCCGGTGGTGGTAATTGCAGGTTGTACGCCGAGGGCTGCTGCAATCTCTCTGGCCAAATCATTAACGCCGTGCAAACCGCCCAGCAGCGGTACGACGGCGCTTCCGTCTTCTGCGACGGCTAAAACTGGCGGTTCGGCGCGTTTGTCTGACAGCAGCGGGGCGAGGGTGCGGATAATGATTCCGGCGGCGCAGATAGCGATGATTGGGGTTTCTGTTGCAAATAATTCCCGCAATGTTTCGCCGAAGTTGCTAAAGTTGATGTCTGTGTTGGAAGTGCGATCGATTAAACCGTAAATCTGGGAACCGGGGAAATGTGCGGAGATTTTTTTGGCGATCGGTTGGCTGTTTTGACCTAAGATAACTATTGCGGGAGGAACTCGAACCATTTTAGATTTTAGATTTTAGATTTTAGATTTTATGAGAGTTGCGACGGAAATTAGGAATTGATAATTGATAATTGGTAATGTAGGGGCGGGTTCGCCAAGGTCTGCAATACAACACCAGAAATCTACTAAACCCGCCCCACCCCCACCGAGGATGCTATCTAATATAATATAACCTAATTAAAACAGGCTACAATCAATAAATATTTCGAGGTTTTGTTGTGAAACGCATTGTCTTAATTGCAGGGTTTGAATCTTTCAATGCCGATTTGTACCGGAAAGCTGCCGAGTTGGCTGTTTCTGGCTGTCAGGGATTGGAAGTACGGGTTTTTAGCGATCGGGCCCTGGCAGATGAACCCGATGCTGTAGCAGCCGCCCTCTCTAATGCTGATGTGTTTTTCGGGAGTTTGCTGTTTGATTACGATGCGGTAATGTGGCTGCGGGAAAGGGTGCAGAATATTCCGATTCGCCTGGTTTTTGAGTCGGCTTTGGAATTGATGAGTCTTACTCAAATCGGTGCTTTTAAAATTGGCGACAAGCCCAAGGGAATGCCGAAACCGGTTAAGTTTATTTTGGATAAGTTCGGCAATGGGCGAGAAGAAGATAAGCTGGCTGGTTACATTAGTTTTTTGAAGGTTGGGCCGAAGTTATTAAAATATGTGCCGGTGCAAAAAGTGCAAGATTTGCGCAACTGGCTGATTATTTATGGTTACTGGAATGCGGGCGGTGCGGATAATATTGTCTCGATGTTTTGGATTATTGCCGAAAAGTATTTGGGGCTGAAAGTAGCAGAAATTCCGCCGCCTGTGGAAACTCCCAATATGGGTTTATTGCATCCTGATTATAATGGTTATTTTGAATCGCCTCGGCAATATTTGGATTGGTATCTGAGTTATCAAGGTGCTAGGGGCGGGCAAGATGCCCGTTCCACAAAAGAGGCTAGACATCTTGATAAAAATAGTTATAACGGGCAAGATGCCAGTTCCACAAAATTTGAGATTAATTTGTCTGAAAATTTAGACCGGGTTTTTAACGGGCAAGATGCCCGTTCCACAAAATTTGGAAGCAATTGGTTGGCAAATTCATATCGAGTAAAATCTCCGGTTGTGGGCATCTTACTTTACCGCAAGCACGTTATCACCAAACAGCCTTATATTCCTCAATTAATTCGCTATTTTGAAGCGGCGGGAATTGTGCCTTTGCCGATTTTTATCAATGGCGTTGAAGGCCATGTGGCTGTGCGGGATTGGATGACGACTGCTGATGAAACTGCGCGGCGAAAACAAGGCAATATTGAAACTCTTTCGCTTTCTAAAGATGCTGTGGAAGTTGATGCGATTGTTTCTACTATTGGCTTTCCGCTAGTTGGCGGGCCTGCTGGTTCGATGGAGGGTGGAAGACAGGTGGAAGTTGCTAAGCGCATTTTAACTGCTAAAAATGTACCTTATTTTGTGTCCGCACCTCTGCTGATTCAGGATATCCATTCTTGGACTCGTCAGGGGATTGGAGGTTTGCAAAGTGTGGTATTGTATGCTTTGCCTGAGTTGGATGGCGCGATCGATCCTGTACCTCTGGGCGGTTTGGTGGGTGAGGATATTTATCTGGTGCCCGATCGCGCCAAACGCCTGACAAGTAGAATTAACAATTGGGTGAAACTACGCCAAACTCCGCCATCTGAAAGGAAAATTGCGATTATTCTCTACGGGTTTCCTCCCGGTTACGGGGCGGCGGGTACGGCTGCTTTATTAAATGTACCGAAATCGCTGCTAAATTTCCTGCACAAACTTCAAGAAGCAGGTTATACAGTTGGAGAAATTCCGGCTGAGGGTGAGGAGTTAATTCGCAGGGTAAAAGAGGCGGATGAAACTACTTGTGACGGGCAAGATGCCCGTACCACAAAAGAGACTGTTAATGTCAAAACTTTAGAAAAATGGCTGGGCTATCTGTTAACAAGTCGCATCGAAAAACAGTGGAAATCTTTAACTGGTACGGGCATTAAGACAGAGGGTGATGAGTTCCAAATCGGTGGCATTCTACTGGGGAATATTTGGATAGGTTTGCAGCCGCCGCTGGGAATTTCGGGCGATCCGATGCGCTTAATGTTCGATCGCGATTTGACACCTCACCCTCAATACGCTGCTTTTTACAAGTGGCTGCAAAATGATTGGCAAGCTGATGCTGTGGTTCACTTCGGAATGCACGGCACTGTTGAATGGTTGCCGGGATCTCCTCTGGGAAATACTGGCTATTCTTGGTCGGATATTCTGTTGGGAAGTTTGCCCAATCTTTATATCTACGCCGCCAACAATCCCTCGGAATCTATGTTAGCCAAACGGCGCGGTTACGGTGTTTTGATTTCTCACAACGTGCCGCCATACGGTCGCGCGGGCTTGTACAAGGAATTGATAGCTTTGCGGGATTTGATTGCGGAATATAGAGAAGATACTGCAAAAAATTATGTGCTGAAAGAGGCTATTTGCAAGAAAGTATTAGATAGCGGTTTGGAGGCTGATTGTCCGTTTGAGGATGCTCGCAAGTTAGGAATTGCTTTTAGTTTTGAAAATGTTGGAATGTTCAGTGCTGATGCTTTTAACCGCTATCTTGTGAAGCTTTACGAGTATTTGCAGGTGGTGGAATCTCGCTTGTTTTCTTCTGGTTTGCACGTTCTCGGGGAAGCGCCTAATTCTGAGGAAATGACCTCTTATCTTGAGGCTTATTTTGGGGATAGGTTGTCGGAGGAACAGGTGAAAGCAATTGTTTCACAAACAAGCACAGGCATCTTGCCTGTGCCACAAACAAGCACAGGCAAGATGCCTGTGCCACAAGAGGGGTTGGGTGGGGTTTTTGAGGAGGGTTTGTTGGTGCGGGATTTGTTGTTGCAAACCTCGGATGAGTTGACTAATCTTTTGCGGGGTTTGAATGGGGAATATATTCTGCCTGCACCGGGTGGGGATTTGTTGCGGGATGGGGCTGGGGTGTTGCCAACTGGTCGGAATATTCATGCTTTAGATCCTTATCGGATGCCTTCCCCTGCTGCTTATGAAAGGGGCAGCGAAATTGCTCTAAAAATTATTGATAAGCACCTTAAGGAACATGGGAACTATCCTGAGACTGTGGCGGTGATGTTGTGGGGTTTGGATGCGATTAAAACGCGGGGCGAATCTATTGGAATTCTGCTAGAATTGGTGGGGGCTGAACCTCTTAAAGAAGGTACTGGACGAATTGTTCGCTATGAATTAAAACCGTTAGCTGATGTCGGTCATCCCCGGATTGATGTGTTGGGAAATCTTTCGGGGATTTTCCGTGATAGCTTTGTGAATATTATTGAATTGTTGGATGATTTGTTCGTGCGGGCGGCGGATGCTGATGAACCGGAATCGGAGAATTTTATTCGCAAACACGCTTTGATTTTGCAAGCACAAGGCGTCCAGAATTATTCGGCAAGGTTGTTTTCTAATCCGGCTGGTGATTTTGGTTCTTTGGTTAACGATAGGGTTGTTGATGGTAGTTGGGAATCCGGAGATGAGTTGGGGAAAACTTGGGAAAGTCGCAATGTTTTTAGTTACGGGAGAAAGGATAAGGGGGAAGCGAGGCCGGAGGTTTTGACTCAGTTGTTGCAAGGGTGCGATCGCATAATTCAAGAAATTGATTCTGTTGAATACGGTTTGACTGATATTCAAGAGTATTATGCGAATACTGGCGGTTTGAAGAAAGCCGCAGAAAAGCAGCGCGGCAAAAAAGTCAATACCAGTTTTGTCGAAAGTTTTTCTCAGGATACAACTCCTCGCAATTTAGAAGATTTGCTGCGTTTGGAATATCGAACTAAGTTGCTGAATCCTAAGTGGGCTAACGCGATGGCAAATCAAGGTTCGGGCGGCGCTTATGAAATTTCGCAGCGCATGACGGCGTTAATTGGTTGGGGGGGAACGGCTGATTTTACTGATAGTTGGGTTTACGATCGGGCGGCTGATACTTATGCTTTGGATGAAGATATGGCGCAGAAGTTGCGCGAGGCAAATCCTGAAGCTTTTCGCAATATTGTAGGGCGAATGTTGGAGGCTAACGGGCGGGGTTTTTGGCAGCCGGATGCGGATAAGTTGCAGCAGTTGCGCGAGTTGTACGAGTTAACTGATGAGAAGATTGAAGGGGTGACAGTGTAGTGTTTTTAATATAAATATTTAGGGGCGGGCTAGAAGCCCACCCCACAATAGTTTCCAAATTTTTCAGGTGCAAGCATTGGAATTAATATTACCTACAGCCAGGACACGGCAGTGCCGTGTCCCTACTATTAATCGCGGTAGGGACACGGCACTGCCGTGTCCTCTATGTCATGTCTGAATGCAACCGGAAACGATATTAGAGGCGCGGCTATTAAATACCTCGATCGCCCTGCGGTTTTGCTACAGGAACTGACGGTTTATTATTGGGAGAATTAAAAGCTCGATCGACCATATCTCCAAAGGGAACAAACTGCGGTGCAGACGATTGAGCTCCGGTTCTGAACGTTGTAACTGGCCCGCCGCCGTCTTGGGCAAAATTAATCAATCTCGTTAAAGCTTCACCGGGATTTTTAGCATTGCGCTTGTCTAGGGTGAACAGCAGATTTTGAGAGTTGCAGCGCCCCCGTCCGTTCACGTAACAAACTACGGGCAAGTTATTAACAATTCCTGTTGTTAACTGCAAGTTTGCTAATCTTCCGCCATTCTCGGCAACAGCTTTGGTCAATCTATTGGAAACAATTTGACAGCGCTGCCAAGGTGTATATTCGCGGCCGAACTCGGTAGATTTCCACAAAATCATCGGATCTGTCGTGACATTTCCCCGCCGCGCAATTGTGACAAAATTCCGGCCGGAAGTAACGCACTGAAAGGTTGTTCTAGTGCTATTCCCAGAGTTGCTGGTTGCTGCTTGCACTTGGCTTGCAAAGGCTACAGTACCGGCGAAAACTAAAGCGGATGCTAATAAGGGTGCAGTCAATTTCATAATAACTTCTGCCGCTAAGGCAGCTAAATTTATGTAGGAAGTCATAGTTGCAGGGATAGGGCAGTGTCGTGTCCCTGCCTATTCAGATTCTGCTGGTTGGCTGTTGCACCCGGATATTTTTCAAATATTAAATTAGGTTAGTTGCACCTCATTTCTGTAGGTACATGGCAGTGCGGTGTCTTTTTTGCAAAAATTGGCAACGCGGCTGTAGAGGCATCGCACTGCCCTCTCCTTGTTTCAAAACTTCGGGGCCACTGCGGCACAAGCATCCTAGATAGTGTTTTTAGCTACATTTTACAAAGCCAGGAGAGTCAACAATGGTAAATAAAATTACAAAGGACAGCTCGGAAATTGGCTGGCAAATAACTTTTTATGAAACCTCGAATCATTGTTTGCGGGTTGGGTCACACGGGACACAAGATTTTTTGTTTGTTGAGACAGCAAGGAGCGATTGTGGTTGGTATTAGCGATCGCCCAATTCGCAGCGAAACTTCTGATGTGGTTGTCGGCAATTTGCAAGCAGCTTCTACTTTGCTGGCGGCGGGCATTCAAAACGCTAACACTTTGGTAATTGCAGGAGACGATGATGCTGTGAATTTGGCAATTTTGATGCAGGCGAGGATTCTCAATCCGAGGATTCGCATTATCAACAGATTGTTCAATACTAGCTTGGGCGACAGACTCGATCGCACTTTGCCCGATCACGCTTCCATGAGCGTTTCATCATTGGCTGCTCCGGTTTTTGCCTTTGCCGCTCTCGGAAGTCAGGCGATCGGACATTTGCGTTTGTTCGATCGCACTTGGCCGATTCACGAAGAATATATCGATGAAAATCATGCTTGGAAAGGCCGGAAGTTGAGCGATTTGTGGAACGATCGTTCGCGAATGTTGATTTATTATCTGCCGGCTGCTAACAAAATTGATTTAGTATCGGCGGTGCTTGCCGAGCGGCAATGCCAGCAGGGCGATCGGCTAATTGTTGCCACTCAGCCAACTGTGCGTAGCCCCCAAAAAAAATTAAGTCAAAAACTCCTCAAAATCTTAACTAACCTGCGCCGATTTCAGCAGCACAGCCAAGCAGCAGTAATTGTTGTACTGACACTTCTGTCAATGATTGTAGTTGCTACTGCTACCTATATTTGTGTTGACGATAATATCTCAATTGTTGATTCTCTCTATTTTTCAGTAGGGATGATTACCGGAGCCGGAGGCCATGAAAAAGTTGCCGAACAAGCTCCCGAAAGCATTAAAGTATTTACAGTTGTCATGATGTTAGTTGGAGCAGGCATCATCGGCATCTGCTACGCACTGCTCAACGACTACGTATTGGGAACTCGTTTTACTGAATATTGGGATGTAGCGCGAGTTCCAGGGCGCAGTCACTACATAATTTGTGGACTCGGCGGCACGGGAATACAAATTGCGAAAGAACTCCACACTAATGGTTTTGAGGTTGTGGCGATCGAGCAAGATCCGAACTGTCGGTTTTTAAGTATGGCTCGCTCTCTCAAAATTCCGGTTATTCAAGGAAGTGCTAGTGTTCCCGCCACTTTAGAAGCTGCTAATATTAAGCAAGCGGCATCTCTTTTGGCAGTTACTAGCAACGATATGTCTAATTTAGAAATTGCCTTAAGTGCTAAAGGATTAGCACCAAAACTACCAGTTATTGTCCGCAATCAAGACTCTCATTTTGCTTTGATGGTGCAGCAAGTTTTTGAGTTTGAATCTGTGTTGAGTTCGACGGAATTGGCGGCACCTGCTTTCGCGGCGGCAGCTATTGGAGGGCGAATTTTGGGCAACGGGATGACTGCCGATCGCCTTTGGGTTGCTTTGGGTACATTGATTACACCGGCACATCCTTTCTGCGGCCACCGCATTCAAGATGCTGCTATGTCTGCTGATTTTGTGCCTTTGTATGTGGAAACTAATTGTCAAACTATTCACGGTTGGGATTTGCTGAATAGTTGTTTGAGTGCGGGAGATGTTTTGTATTTGACGATGCCGGCGAATCGCCTCGATCGACTGTGGATAAACACCTCGGAATTAAAAGTTAAAGATTTTACCCGGTAATTTAGACAATTTGCAATTATAAACCTGATAGAATTGGGCAAGTATAGTAAAAAGAACAAACAGGTTCTCAATTAGCTGCTATTTAGAATGAGAAAATTTTTAGGATTAGTTGTGTTTGGGATGATAATGGCGATCGCCTCTGTAGCTGTGGCCGCTCAACCTTTGTTTGTCGCTTATCCTCCCGCTAACCACAAAACTACAGCCGATCGCATCTTTTTAATCGGCACAGCGCCCGCACCGGGACAAGTTTTGGTAAATGGCAACCAAATTTCGCGCACCGCATCCGGGCATTTCGCCCCGACTTTTCCGCTGCAACTCGGCGAAAATGTCTTTACCTTGCGTTACGAAAATCAGGAAGTCAAAGTTAAGGTGACGCGCGAGTCTAATCAGCCGGAAGCCCCTGTAGGATTGGCTTTTGCTAAAGATTCCCTGACGCCGAAAGTCGATGTCGCGAGTTTGCCGGGGGAATATATTTGCTTTGGGGCGATCGCACCTGCGAATGCTCGAGTTTCGGTAAAATTGGCTGGCGTTACTATTCCTTTAAAAGCGCGATCGCAAGTCGAACTACCCGACAACAAATCTGTACTGTTAGGTGAAAACTCCCCCATCAAAAAAGGCGGCAGCGAACAGTATCAAGGCTGCGGGAAAACCCCCCCCAACCCCCCCTTGCTAAGGGGGGGCGATGAGTCTAACTCCTCGCTACCAAAAGGAGAAAAAATTGATTTAGGAGTGCCTGTATTTGAGCTAACAATGAATGATAAAACTATCAGCCAGCAGGGTACTGGCAAGATTTCTATTCTTTCTCCGGCTGACTTAGAAATAGCCGAAGTAACAGCAGATCCTGGGGTCGCCAGAACCGGAGCGAGTACAGATTTTTCTCGGATGACACCGCTGCCCAAGGGAACGCGAGCAACAGTTATCGGGCGCGAGGGAGAATGGGTCAGACTTGATTACGGTGCTTGGATTAAAGCCTCGGAAGTGCGAATTGTCCAGGATTCAGTGCCTCCGCGATCGATTATTCGCAGCGCCAGTTCGCGTCAAGTTTCCGGCTGGACAGAGGTCTTATTTCCCTTAGAAACACCCGTGCCAGTCACCGTGCAAGAAGGAGAACGCACCTTCACTTTAACCCTGTACAATACTACTGCTCAAACTGACATTATTCGCGTGTCTAATGACCCCGTAATTTCGCGTTTGGAATGGCAACAAATCTCGCCGCTGCAAGTACAATACACTTTTAATCTCAAATCAGCCCAGCAGTGGGGCTATAAATTGAGATACGAGAGCACAACTTTAGTGCTGTCTTTAAAACACCCGCCGGCGAATACAAGCATGATGCCTGTATCGCAAGCAAAACCGCTGTCGGGAATTAAGATTCTCATCGATCCGGGACACGGCGGGCCGGAGGATTCTGGTGCTGTGAGTCCAGTGGGAATTAGGGAAAAAACTGTAGCTTTAACAGTGTCGAAATTGGTGCAACAGGAATTGGTAAATCGCGGCGCGAACGTGCTAATGACGCGGGTAGAAGATGTCGATTTGGATTTGCCGCCGAGGGTGGAAATGATTCAAAAAGAAGAACCTGCGATCGCAATTTCACTTCACTACAATGCTTTGCCCGATAACGGGGATGCCATTAAGACTAAAGGTGTCGGCGCTTTCTGGTTTCACCCGCAAGCGCACAGTTTGGCAATGTTTTTGCACAATTATTTAGTTGCCAAGTTGAACCGTCCGAGCTATGGTGTATTCTGGAACAACTTAGCCATGACTCGTCCTGCGGTTGCTCCATCTGTTTTAATGGAATTGGGATTTCTGATCAATCCCGAAGAGTTTGAATGGATTGTGAATCCGACAGAACAGAAGAAGTTAGCTGAGGCGATCGCCCAAGGTGTTACCGAATGGTTTGCCTCTGTCAAATAACAGTTAGTAGTAATGACTGAAGTCCTTCTCAAAAAGTTCACAGTCAGGACTTCAGTTCGGCAAATTCAAGGAAATGAAATAATGCTAATCTTTACTCAATCAAAAGCCTTTTTTATTGCAGCCGCAGTTGCAACTTTTAGCTTCTCGCTTTACAGCTTTCCTGTTTTCGGGAAGCAGCAAAGTCTTGCTCCCGCAAAAGCAGAAGCTTTAAAAAAGCAAACTCAATGCTCGTTTATTACGGGTAAAGGTGGCGCTGTTAACATTCGCAAAGGCCCAGGCAATCAGTACCCGGTTGTTGCTAAATTGAAAAGGGGAGACGGAGTTAGGGCCCTCAGCAGACAAGGTAATTGGGTGAAAATTGCGGCCAGATTTTCGGGTAATCCTCCTAATGAAACTTTTACCATCCTTGACGGTTGGGTGAACAATCAATTTATTAATGGCTGTTCCGAAGACCAATTTGACAGGTGGCGGCAATAGAGAATTTGGTTTGTAGTAAGGATTTGAGTCCTGAGTTTAGATGAAGACTAAAGTCCTCACTACAAACCCAACTGGGAAAGTTTTAAAAGCGGTACAAAAAAGCCGATCGCCCTGCTTCATTCTTGCACTGGATTTTAGACTAAGCTGTTGTGCATTTAAATAGGGTATAGTAGAATATTTATTTATTAAATTTTTACAAAAATGCCAGCCAAAAATCATCTCAATCCAAAACAGATAGAGAAACCAAAGAAAGCTTTAAAAGAGCAAAAACACGGGGATATCAGAGGATTGTATCACAGTTTCAATGCACAACACCTTACTTGATATAATTAGCCAATGGCTTAGTTAGTATCCAGCTTTGATTTGACGAATTTAGCTATGACACAAACACCAAAATTTTATATTGTCAAACGTCCTGCCGGTTATTGCGAAATTTTGCCGTTGGCGGAGCCCTCGCAGAGGATCGCCCAGCTCGAAGAACAAAACCCCAGTATTATTGAAAAGTGGGGCCCTTACGATTCGCCCGAAGATGCCATAGCCCGCCGCATCGGATTAATTCGCGCCGGAAAATGCCAGCCGCAATGACGGATTGCGATTGCTTTCCTCCGAATCGCGAAAGCTAACGTGACTTGCAATGAAGGATTGCCAGAAATAGCGAAGCATTCGAGTTTAAAATCTGGGCTTTTAGCCGTACTTCTTCCCCCGAATGCTTTTTTTTAACTGACATCCTACACAAGTTTTCTACTTCGATTTAGAAGGTGCTGCACTCGGTTTTGCCTGCGCCGCAGTCGGCTTAGGTGGCGCTGCATTCGGTTTCGACTCCGCCTTATCATTCCCGGTTTTACCAGTAACTTGCTTGGTCAAAACTTCCATAGCTTTCGCGTACTGCGGATCGGCCGTTGTAGCAATTTTATCGCGATCGCGCCTCAATTCCTGTTTTTGAGCCTCGGTGAGTTCTACTTTAAAATCCGGTTCAATCCCGGCGTGGTTGATATCAGTGCCGTTGGGAGTAAAATACTTGGCAATTGTCACCGCTAAACCGGCACCATTTCCCACGCCGCGTACTGACTGAACTAAACCTTTACCAAATGTCTTTGTCCCCACTAAAACCGCGCGCTTGTTGTCTTGCAAAGCGCCGGATAGAATCTCGCTAGCACTTGCTGAACCTCCGTCTACCAGTACCACTAACGGTTTGTCTGTGAGCTCTCCCTTATTTGCCGTTTGTCTATCGGCTTCACCTACTCGATCGACCGTCGAGACGATCGTACCTTCTTTGAGCCACATCCGAGCAATTTCAATACTTCCGTACAGCAAGCCGCCGGGATTGGAACGCAAGTCTAAAATATAGCCCGTTACTTTTTTCTGTTCCAAATCCTTAATTGCCGATCGCATTTCCGATGCAGCATTGGCACTGAACTGATTTAAGCGAATATAGCCGACTTCTCCGATCGGGGTTTTCTGCACCGACTTCCGCACGGGATGAATTTCTATTTTAGCGCGTTTCAGCTTAAATTCTAATTCCTTGCTTCCACGCAAAATCGTCAGCGTCACCTCAGTATTCGCCTGGCCGCGAATCAAAGTTACCGCTTGATTCGTATCCATGCCTTCTGTGCTCTTGCCGTCAATCTTAGTAATAATATCTTTTGCCAGAATACCAGCACTAAAAGCAGGGGTATCTTCGATCGGCGAAATCACCACCAACTTTTTGGTTTCCTCATCTTGAGTCAACTGAATCCCAACCCCTGTCAGTTCCCCAGAAGTTTCAACCTGCATATTCTTGAACTCTTGAGGATCCATAAACCGCGTATAAGGATCGTCAAGCTTCTTCAGCATTTCCCGAATTGCTTTGTAAGCTTCGTCGTCGCTGGTATAAGTCCGGTTCAAATAATCATTCCGCACCGCTTTCCAGTCAACCTGGTTAAAAGTGCCATCCACATAGCTTTTGTCAATAATCTGCCAAACTTCATCAACCAACTCTTTAGGGCTTCCCCGAAAAGAAGCCAGAGATTTAGAACTGCAACCAGTGTTCGCAAGAGTTACAGCAGTGAGTACCACTGCTGCTGCACTTAGAACAAGCCCTCGTTTTGTTATAACCATTTGTCTGACGCGCGGGAGGAAAAGAGTTCAGAATAATTACGCTCAATCTAACACAGGCAAGGCCGGCTCGCGTTTGGCGCACATAATATTATTCCACTTTGCCGAGTTGTATTCCTTTGACCACAGGCAAGATGCCTGTGCCACAACAACTCTTGTGGGGTGGGCATCTTGCCCGCCCCCGAAGCCACAGGCAAGATGCCTGTGCCACAACAACTCTTGTGGGGTGGGCATCTTGCCCGCCCCAAACCTCAAAACTAAATCCAGTCAAGCCTACTCAGGTTCGACCCAGCGATCGTCCGATTTAATCAAGTCAATCAATTCTGCCACCCCTCGGTCTTCCGGGACTTTCTTAATTTCTTCCCTGCCCCGGTACAGCGAGATATAACCCGGCTGCTTCCCGACGTAGCCGTAGTCAGCATCAGCCATTTCTCCCGGCCCATTGACAATGCAGCCCATTACTGCTACGTCCAAACCCGTGAGATGCTTCGTCGCCTCTCTCACTTTGTGTAACACTTCTTCTAAATTAAACAAAGTGCGGCCGCAGGAAGGACAAGCCACATACTCAACCATCGTTTTCCGCAGTCCCAAGGCTTGCAGAATGCTGTAGCAAACGGGAATCTCCTTTTCCGGGGCCTCTGTCAGCGAGACGCGGATGGTGTCGCCGATACCGTCAGCTAACAAAGGTGCCAGGCCTGCGGTGGATTTGATGCGGCCGTATTCGCCGTCTCCTGCTTCCGTGACGCCCAAATGCAGCGGGTAATCCATGCCGAGTTCGTCCATCCGGTGCACCATCAAGCGGTAAGCAGCAACCATGACGGGCGCGCGGGAGGCTTTCAGGGAAAGTACAATATTTCGGAAGTCGAGGGATTCGCAAATTTTGATGAATTCCAGGGCAGATTCTACCATGCCTTCGGGGGTGTCGCCGTAGGTAAACAGCATCCGTTCGGCGAGGGAACCGTGATTGACGCCGATTCGTAAAGCTTTGCCTTGGTCGCGCAGGGAAATCACCAGAGGTTCCAGGGTTTCGCGGATTTTTTCGCCAATTTCCGCGAATTCGGCGTCGGTGTATTCGGTTCTGTCGGCTTTCGGCTTCTCGAACACGTAA
Organism: Microcoleus sp. F10-B2; assembly: GCF_036704965.1. Lineage (NCBI taxonomy): Bacteria > Bacillati > Cyanobacteriota > Cyanophyceae > Oscillatoriales > Microcoleaceae > Microcoleus > Microcoleus sp. F10-B2. The sequence continues at coordinate 57,329 of NZ_JAUBTB010000002.1, forward strand.
AGTCCCGGATTGATTCTCACTTTGTCTACGTGTTTCGCCACTTCGAGGGCAATTTTCATGCCGTTGTGGTGGACATCGGCAACGAGGGGCACGGGTTGGTAGGTGGCGTGCAGTTTTTGCTTGATTTCGGCTAAAGCTTTGGCGTGGGCCATGCTGGGCACGGTGACGCGGACGATTTCGCAGCCAATCTCGTGCAAGCGGCGAATTCCGGCGACTGAACCCTCGATGTCGAGGGTGTCTTCGTTAATCATCGATTGTACGACGACGGGGTTGCCGCCGCCGATCGTGACGCTACCGACTTTGACCGGCCGGGTTTTGCGACGTTTGATGGTGGTGTCGAAAATCGGTTGGCTAGATGCGGTTTTAGTTGGATTTGGTAGAGTTTGCATAAGTGATTGCTAGTGTTCTGTTACCAAGCTCTATAAAATTCTGTTTCCTATTTTTCAGGTTGCCATAGAAAGGGTCTATTTGGACAAAGAGGTTTTGGGATTTAGGATTCTTAATGGGATTGTGGCGAATTTGTCGATCGAATTATGTGGGAAAAGGGCGATCGAACTAAAAGCCAACCATCACCGGGAAGGCGAACTGAAGTTGGGCCCCTGGAACTAAACCGAACTTAGAAAATACAGTTAAAATACAGGCTATGCCGAGATAAAAATTAATATTGGTTGGCGGTGAGGAGAATGGTTTGGACACCGGGGCAGGGGTTATATGGCGATCGGTATATCATTGAAGGCAAGTTAGGTGAGGGCGGCTTTGGCATCACCTACCTGGCGCAGAAGGCGCAAAACAGGCAGCGGGTTGTCATCAAAACGCTGAAAGATGAATTATTGAGCGATCGAAATTTTGCCCGGTATCGGGACAGATTCCGCGATGAGGCGGTAAAGCTATCTGTGTGCAGGCATCCCAATATTGTACAAATAGACAACTATTTCGATCACGGTAATTTGCCTTGCATTGCGATGGAATATGTGGCACGAGAAGATTTGTGGAAATGGGTGGAAAGGCACGGTATTTTGTCAGAAACCGAAGCTTTGAACTACATCCGCAAAGTGGGAGAAGCCGTAATAGTAGTTCACGAAAAAGGTTTGCTACATCGGGATATCAAGCCACAAAACATTATGGTGCGTGACAATCAAGATGCAGTTTTGATTGACTTTGGTTTGGCGCGGGGTTTTATTCCCAATCGCACTCAACAAATGACTTTTGGATTAACACATGGTTTTGCGCCTCTCGAACAGTATGCGGAAAGTGGCAGATTTGCTGAGTACACAGATGTTTATGCTCTGGCGGCAACGCTATACTATATGCTAACGAGAACACCACCAACTGCTGCATTTATGAGGGCTTTAAATCATCCTTTAAAGCCGCCGTTTCAGATTAATCCTAATATTAGCGATGCGGTGCATCGGGCAATTATGAAAGGGATGGAAATGAATGAGAGAAAGCGCCCTCAGTCGGTTCAAAAATGGTTGGCTATGCTTCCCCAACCTACCCTTGGTAATTGGTGGCAAATAGGGGGTGTTTTGCCAACGATTCCTAGCCCGCAGCCAGCGCCACAACCTGTAAAATTGATTTCAGCAAAAGGAGTTGATTATCGTCAACTCGATCGGCTGTTGGCTAGCGGAGAATGGAAAAAGGCGGATCAGGAAACGACGAATAAGATGCTGGAAGCAGCAGGCAGAACAGAGGAGAGGTTGCTCAGCATTGAAGATATCGATCGATTCCCCTGTGAAGACTTACGAACTATTGACCAACTTTGGGTAAAATACAGTAACGGACGTTTCGGCTTTTCGGTGCAGAAACGCATCTATGAAAGTCTGGGGGGAACCAGGGAATATGATAAAAAAATTTCGGAAGCTTTTGGCGATCGGGTGGGTTGGCGTGTGAATAGTAAGTGGTTGCATTATATAGATCTCAAATTTAACACCAAAGCACCAGAAGGTCACCTCCCAGGCCGAGGATATAAGGGGGGGTTAGCTTATGGCTTGTTAAATCTCTTCTCTCGCGTCGAGACTTGCAAGGTGTAACATCTAAAGGTTTCAGAACTTTGTTAACTGCGGATAGATTAAAGCCACTCGAATAAAATGTTAGAAAAAGGTGCAATAAGTGGCAGACCTTTCAATCCCTCGAAAGCTGGCGGAAAGATTCTCAACTTATCTTATCAAAATGTTAAAATTACTGATAAAGGCGTTGGCTTAGTTGAAGCTCATGTTCGCAGATTTAATCCAGTTGGTGAAGCTGAGCTAAGAATGGTTGACAGGTTAAGACGTATCACCACCCAAACCCTTGTAGCTGAGCCTGTTGATTTACGCTTTTATACTCACGAGTTACGCGAGTATCTCAGGTATAAAAAGCTTGGCTACCCAACTGGACAACCAGCCGACCCGGATCAGGCTTATGAACTTTGGAACAATGCTCACACAGCTACTCTGGAAGATTATAAATTAAAAGAAGGATTCGGCGTTTTATTTCATCCGAGCGTAGAGGAATTTTGATGAAAAACCTAACTCAATTAACCCAGCTTGAATTAGTGCTGCTGGAATTAGTAGCTAAAGGTCAAGGAAAGTGGAGTTGGTACGAACTCGCGAATGCACTTTCCCGTCGAGATGTACCGCGAGAACCTGACATGATGGTTGTATTAAAAAAACTGGCTGCTGATGGCTTGGTTAAACGATATGTAGAAACAAATTCGCCTCGTGACAGATGGGAATTGACGCCAGAAGGGTCTATGGTGTTGGCAAACCCAAAAGCAGATAGTCAAAGCAGAATTATACGTTATGCAATTGCCATCCAGAAATCAGAAAGCAATTATTCTGCTTATGTTCCAGATTTACCCGGATGCGTAGCAACAGGTACAACTATCGAGGAAGTCGAACAGCAAATTAAAGCAGCAATAGTTTTTTATTTACAAGAGTTGCGTCAATCTGGTTCGTCTATTCCTGAAGCGAGGACTTTATGCAAATATGTTGAAGTTTAACTTAGAAACCAGATTTGTAGTTTGCATTAATAATCAAGACTATCAAGCATCATTGGAAGTGCGAAAAATATACCAAATAATACCGGATAATCGCGCTGCGAAACATCAATTTATCCGAGTCATTGATGAATCAGGTGAAGATTATTTGTATCCAGTCGCATATTTCGTACCCATCGCATTGCCGAAAGCCGTAGAAGCAGTATTTGCATAGATTGCACCCGGCGGTTGAAACCGATCGTGCACAAACAAAGTCTGCCTCCGCAGACAAGCGAAATCGAGGAGGCATTTAAACCAAATTCGATATCATAGCAAATCCTGCTTTAATATCGGGTTGATTCTTCAGTCCACCTCTGCTAGGACTTCGTTTGACAAGAAACGATTTCAATCGCCGATCGCCTAAAATCAAAAATCAGCTACAATAAAAAATTAAAAAGCAATCAAAAAACATCGCCATGAGCGTAATTGCAGCCAAATGGACGATCGCCCAATACCACCAAATGATATCTGCGGGCATCTTGGAACATCGGCGCGTAGAGTTGCTAAAAGGAGAAATTGTAGAAATGTCGCCGGAAGGAGAACCCCACGCCTATTTTAGCAGCGAGGCAGGAGCATATCTGATCCGGCTGTTAGGCGATCGCGCTACAATCCGATCGGCAAAACCCATTACCCTTCCTAACAACTCGGAACCAGAACCAGATATTGCGATCGTACAGCCCTTGGGCCGCACATACCTCGAACATCACCCCTATCCAGAAAACATTTTTTGGCTGATTGAATACTCTGATTCCACTCTCATCAAAGACTTGGAGACGAAAACGAAAATCTATGCTGAAGTCGGAATCCCCGAATACTGGGTAGTTAACCTCAAAAACAGACAGTTGGTCGTATTTCGAGACCCCCAAGACGGAGATTACGGTTCCAAATTCACCCTAACAGGTGGAACAGTTAACCCGATCGCATTTCCCGATGTAATTATATCCGTAAGTGCGATCGTCAGCAATTAAGGCAATTCTCCTATGATTTAAAGCAGGTTTGATAGAGGTAGAGCGAGATTTGCCGTTGGGTGGGAGCGGGTTTATGAGATTATGGGTCAAAGGCACAGATTGTTTGTAAAACTCGCCCCTCCGAGAATTCATCCCGCCGCCGACTCCAACCACGCGATCAAATCCTCTTGACTCCTAAAATCCAACAAAGCCTCTCCTAAATCATCTAACTGTTCCCCAGATAACCCCTGGATGCGAGTTTGAACTTCCTGTGTTACCTCACCCACCCGCCGCACTATCTGACGCATAATTAATCCTATTTCCCCCTCAATTTTACCCCTTTCGATTCCTTGTTCGATTCCTTGTTGTATTCCCTGTTCAATCCCCTGTTGTATACCAATTTCTATCCCTTTCATCACAGACCCGATTTGGTCTTGAATAAACATTTCTCGTTTGTCTACATCATTCAATTCGTCTAGTGTCAAATTTGCTCGGTTGGCAATTCCCAGCGCGGTATTAATCTCTTCAACAGACCCCAATGTATCGGGTACTGCTTCCAAAGAGGGCGCATTCTTCATAAAATAAATCCATTTTTCCGGCAGACTTTCGAGCTCATTCAATTCTTTTTTGAATTTCGGTAACTCGACAAACACTAACTTTAACTCGCAGTTGGGATAGACGAATTTCTCTTCGGTTTCTGTGAATTCAAAATGAGAAATTAGTTTTTCGGTGTTTTCAAATAAGATAAAGTCGGTGATGGTTAAAGCAATGACAGGATTTAACTTTAAATAACCTTCTCCGGCTTTGAGTTGAGTAGAATAGGTTTTGGCTGCATTGTATACTACCCGTTTTTCAAAGGCGGCGACGTTGAGTACCTGCATTTCCACAATCACGGTTTTGTTCCCGGTAATCTTGGCTTTGACATCCAAGTAAGTGTCTTTCAATCCTGTAACGCTTCCGGCTGAATAAGGGTCAATAATTTCTAATTCTTGGATAGTTGGTTCTCCGTTATACAGCATTGCATTTAGGAAGCTGATTAAAATTTCTGGATGTTCGGAAGAAGCGAATATTTTTTTGAATGCAAAGTCTGTTTTGGGGCTGATGAAACGCATATTATAGAAGGAAGAGGGAAGAGGGAAGAAGGAAGAAGGACAATGCAATATTTTAGGGATTTTTAGGTTGGTAGTTGCGCTTTACCACCCTTAGCGCAACTACGAAGTTTTTCAATTATCAGCCTGTGGCTTCAGTAGTAGCAGGCGACATAACTAGCTTTCCAGTTATATCCATCGTCGCAAGCTTCAGCACTTCATTAAAAGCTAAACCCCGAATTTTGAGTTCCCACCGAATGCCTTTTGCTTTCATTCGCTTGGCTTTCCGCATATCGACATCAGCAGCTTTTTGATGCAAGAGCAAATATTTCATTGCTGCTGTAGCTTCTACTTTTGTGGGAAATGCAATATAAGTGATAAATCCGCCGTCCCAGTGATTGGCGTTGCGGACGCTGCTGATAGTCGCCACTCTCGGACTAAAGCGGTTCCAGTAAAAGTCGCTGTAGCCGATCGACTCTGTTTTTACTTGGAGTTTGTTTGCCATTTGACTTAACTCCTATAATTTTGTGTGCGGGGTTGGCAGCAGGGCTTTAATTCTGCTATTTATATTATAGCATTGGGAAGTGGGAATTGGGAGCGAATGCTGGCTGTTGTTTTACCTCCCAGACTGCTTCTGTGAAGTCGGGAAAGTAAAATATCCCCCATACCTTTAGTTCTTTTTTGTCTCGAATACAACTGCCTCAAAAAGCTCTACAAGCTTTAAGTCTGAATAAACCGATAAATACAAATACTTTTCCAGTTTCTGCCGATTTCTAGGTAAGAATAAACCTAAGCCTGATAAATTTTTATACTTATGCCTAATTCTTGAGTCCAGTAATTCACCATTCTGTTGCACTCTCTGAATTAGAAAATTATTTAAAAATAACAATAAATCGTTACAGGCTGACGGACTTGCACCTGATAATTGGGTAAGTTTTTGTAAAAAGTTTGCGAAATCAACAAAGGTTTCTCCAAAGCTACGATAAACTACTACAGTAGTGTTATTGGAAAAATTGACTTCAGCTCCTAAAATTGAGGATATAAAAACTTTCACTGGCGCAATATCTGCTTGCAAAATAGAATCAATCACAACATTAACTTTTTCGGTAAAGTAGCGGAAATAATGATTGTTAGTTAATGTCAAACTATGGTACATATCCGCCTGTTCATAATCCATAATCTTTTTAGCTAGCTGACAACCATCAATGTCTGGATAATCGATCAAATAACTTAACAATTGCTCATAATAGTAATTTGGCGCTCCAAGTTGCAGTTGAGATGAAAGCGTATACTTAGCAGTATTTTGGAAGGTATGGTGTACTTCAATATTTCCTTTATTACAATTTTGGAAAAATAATAATTCTAGATTTCTCTTTACAGAGCGGTTAAAATTCAATATAACTTGATTTATTTTTTGAAGATTCATCCATCTAATTTCTGAAATTAAAGGGGAGGTGGGATGTTCGTCGGGGCTTATTTCCATAAGCGTTCCACTATGACCTAAAAACACAATAGCCCAGCGTTTGGCTTGAAATTGAGATTGGGCCCAAGTCAGATACTCACTCAAGACTTCTGCACTACTACTATCTGCTGTTTCTAAGTATTGCGTATCAACTTTACCTTGGCTAATGAGGCTTCTAGAAACTTGTGATGCTCCACTAACGTCTGATTGTACGACTACCAAAACCTTGTCATTTTTTACACCTTTACTTAGCATTTGAATAATTGGTTGCCCGAATCTTGAGAGATTATTGTCATAGGGCATCCAGTATAGTAATATCCAGTCATAATGATTTTTGACCGTACTTCCAAGCATATATTGGTCTCCCGAGTAATATATTGTCCCTATTAAAGAACTCATGCTTACTGTTATTAATTTTAGTGCTTCTCTCCTTTTCACTTTTTTGGCTCCTGATTGAGGATATTCAGCTTTTTTTAGACTGTATTTTTTGCTAACTAAAACCTCAATTCATATTCAGCAGTGACGCGGTTGTCTCCTTGAAAATTACTCGAACCCCTGAGTAAAATTTTATCGCTCAATCGATAGCGCACAGTAAATTCTGTCGGTTGATTTGCTGACAAAACTCGAATGATTGAGGCTGAAATATTGCGCGTGATGTCAAACCCAACTTCTAAACCTAAACCGAGAGAACCCGCACCTGAACTAGAACTAGCTGTTTGTACTTCGTTGCCTCTAATCCGAGTCGGAAATAAGCGAAATTCGCTCAATCCTGTGGCGTTAGTAATCGCAGATTGAATGTTGTTCAATAAACCCGCACCCGCTAAATTTGCGATCGCCAGTGTACTGTCTCCCTGTCCCAAAGTCTGCACGAAACTGCCTCCCAATAGCGCTACAATCTCTATTTCCGATCGACTCGGAGAGCTCCTCAACTCCAGACTTTCCGCCAACTGAGAAGCCCTTCCCTGCACTAAGGCTTGAATTCTGACACTCCGCACATTGCCGAAAGTTGTCGGTTCGTCTGCGATTTCAGAGGCTACAGATGTGCCGGGAGTGCGGAACCGCGTTACTTCCTGCACCGAAGTTGCTAATCTCACATCCAGCGTCGGATCGAGTCCTTGTCCTGGTACAAAGGTAGCAGTTTGGGGGTATCCTCGATCGAGTCTAAACTCCGTCGTAAACAAATTCACCGACCCGGAAGTCAACCGAATCGTACCCTCCGGGCGAAGGTCATCTAAAGTTCCATTCACCGTCAAACCCCCAGTCGCCTGAAAACTCAATATCGGCGCACTTGTTACCCGAATTCCCCGGCCCAAATTCAACCGCAAATCGTTCAATCCAACTTCAAAGGAAGGGGAAGGGGAAGGGGAAGGGGAAGGGGAAACCTCAGTCGCAGGGGAAGGGGAAGATGTGGAATCAGAATCAGAAGCAGAAGCAGAAGAGGAAGAAGCTAACTCAGTTGTGCCGGCGCCGGGACTCCGCAGAAATACTTCGCCGTTGTACAGTTCAATATTACCGCTCAACTGCGGGCGCCTAGCCGTGCCCCTTGCCTGCACTTGACCGACAACGCCGCCGCTGTACAATCCTCTGAGATTCACTGCCAACTTGTCTAAATTTACAGCCAAAGGATTATCCGCATCGACATCGCCCTCCGCGAAGGGCACAGACAGCGGAATCACGCCAGCGGCCACAACTTCTCCCTGACTCAACTGTCCCCGAATTCCTTCTACCCGAATACGATCGCCCTCAAAGCGCACCGTCCCAGTCAGCCCTGTCAGCGGTTCTGGGAAGGCTTGCGCGCGGACAGTTGCATTTTCAAAATTCGCGATTCCTTGCGCTACAGGGTCTTGCAGCGTCCCTCCGACGCGGATTTGCACCTGTCCCTGACCGCTGACCCACGCAACTTGCGGAGTCAATACATTAATAATTGCCAAACCTTCATTTTGCAAATTCGCCCTCAAATCGATTTGATTGCTGTCAGCTTTCACGGTGGCAAACGGCAACTCAAAAGGCAAACTTCCCTGCACTTCAATCGGTTCGGTTTGAGTTACCAAAGCGCTGCCGCCAAAATTCAGGCGGGCATTGCTGTAACTGAAACTGCCGTCGGCTTGTTTAATCGGTTCTCCGTTTAGCGTACCCTCAAGCAAACTCAATTCTCCGGTGGCTTGCGGGTTTTCCAAACTGCCGGCCAAATTCGCCCGCAAATTCAAATTTCCGGTGACATCCACAAAAGGCAATTCCACCAGTTTTGCCAACTCTTCGACGGGGACATTTTCTACCCGCAACTGCCCGGATTGAGCTTTTTGTCCGAGTTGTCCCGAAAAGCCGATCGCACTTTTGCCCGATCGAATTTCCAAAGGCAAAACAGTTAAAATTCCGTCCTGAAAACTGCCTTCAATGCTGAATTTTTCGGCGACATATTGTCCCCACTGCCAGTTATCGCCTTTCACGTTAAATTGAGCTTGCACACCCGTCTGCAAAGAACCGGCGACAGCAATTTCCGCGCCAAAAGTGCCTTGCAATTGAGATAAGGGAGGCAATTTTTCTGATGATTTTACTGCCTGCTGCTGCTGCAAAATTGTTTCAATTTCTGCCAAGCGGCGCAACTGTACAATTAGCGGGGCATCCGGTTCTCCCACTGCCACAGTTTGCACGTCGCCGCTGTCACCGTAAACAGGAGGTTTTAGGCCTCTAGCCAAGTCGCCTAAATTGAAATATTGCAAAGCGGCTAAAACCTGCTGCAAATTGCCTTGCTGGACGTTAACTTTGCCGGCAAATTGCGGGTTGGCGCCTGTTTGAACGTTGCCGGAAATTAAGTATTGACCGCTGCCTTGGCGGAAGATGCCATTTGTGAGAGTGGCGCTGCCGTTAGCGTAGCTGAATTCGGCTTGGAAACTGTCACCTTTAATGTAGCCGATCGCCGGTTGGGCGATCGCAATTTGTCCGCTTGCTTGCAAAGTCGCCGGATTTAACGGCATCTTCCAACCGGGCACATTTACTTGTCCCGAAACCGTACCGGTTATCGGCCCCAAACCGACCTCTTTACCGGGTGATAGATTCAAAGCAGCCAGGGGAAAATCGCTTAAATTAACTTGCAAAGTTTCTCCCTCGGTTTGGCCCCTAGCCACGGATTCCCCGCGTTGAATTAAGAAAGATGTCGGCAGAAAAGATTGATTTAAAGCTACTTCAATTTTGTCGCTGGCGCCGGCCAAACGCAAATCTACACTTTTCCCAGCATCCGCATTCACACTCCCCGCCAGTACCGGGTCAAAAGCGATTTGATTTACTGCTAAATCCCGCACTTCCACGTCGCCAACTAAGCTGAGGGCGGCGAGGGTTCCGGTGAGGCTGCCTGTAAAATCGACATTGCCGCGCAGGGGTGGGTTTTGCTGTGAGGAATTTTTGCCCGAAATTGCAGACAAAAATGCTAACTGTTCTGCAGGTAAGGCTTCCAGATTAAAGTTGGCGAGTCTGACATCCAAATCTAAATTGGAAATTGAGGGCACTCTCTTACCTGCGAGTTCGACGTTAACAAAGCCGTTTGCTGTCAAACCGGGAGTTGTGGCGTTCTCAATTTCCACCCGTTTGCCGTCCCAATTAAATACTGCCTCAAAAGGTTGTTTCAAAAACGGCAATTCCGAGATGCGGAAACTGCCGCCGGCGCGAACATTTTGTAGGGGCGGTGCCCCCGTGCCCGCCCCAATCGGGCCGGATAAATTGATATTGCCGTTAAACAGTCCTGCAAGCTGGGGGAGATTTTGGGAACCAGAGACTCCACCTCCGGTTTGCAAGCTTTGTCGCTGCGACTCAAAGGCTTGCTGGAAGCGACTTAGAGCAATTTGCTCGCCCTCTATTGAGGCGCGCCAATTCCCCGATGCGGCGCTGCCTTTAGCATTGACAATTCCTCCGCCGTTGGCGAGTCGAATTTGTCCGTCGCCGTTGGCGGTGATGCCGTTGGCCGTTAAATTATCTACTGTTGCCAAAATGCGGACTTGACCGTCGAGGGTTCCCTCAATTTCTGGCGGTAAATCCGCTGTCAGCAAACCTGTTTGTTTGAGGGTTTGTTCTAAATTACTGACGGCAATTCCGTTCGTTTCCAGCAATGCTTGCAAGTTGCCGTTTTCCAATTTTGCGGTAGTATCGATCGCCCCGAGTCGATCGACTAAAATCCGTCCTTCTCCACTACCACTAATTCCCTTCGCTGTCAAGTTATCCAAACTGCCCGCTGCTTGGAATTCGCCGTTAACTCTGCCGTCAAATCCTTTAGGCAAAGTCGAACGTCGCGGAAACAGTTGGAGATTGCGAACAGTTTGTTCTAAGCGGCTGAGAATAACTCGATCGGCATCGGCGAAAGCTTGCCAGCGTCTGTCTTCTAATTTACCTCTAAAAGCGACACTACCGTCGGCTATATTGAGTTGGCCGCTGCTGTTGACAGAAATATCGGCGGCGGTTGAATTATCAAGATTGCCACTGGCTTGAATTTGATTCGATATTTGTCCGTCAAGCGATTTGAGATTTTGGATTTTGGATTTGAGATTGTTGAGGTTGGCGACTGTTTGGGGATTGTCAGCAGTGAAAGCTAAGCCAACATCTAACAGGGGCAATCCTAAATCTACTAAGCGACTGATGGAAGTGCGATCTGTTTCTGCCGTTCCCTGCCAATTTCCCGCTGCCAATTCTCCTTTAAAATTAACATTGCTGTCGGCAAGATTGAGTCTGCCGTTGCCGCTGGCATTGATGCTGCTAGCCGTCAAATTGTCAAGACTTCCCGATGCTGTAAATTGACTCGATAGCAGTCCGTCAATCGATTTTAGATTTTGGATTTTGGATTTTAGATTGTTGAGATTGGCAGATTGTTGATTTTCGGGATTGAATGCTGAAGCCACATCTAAAATCGGCAGGGTCAAATCTACCAAGCGGTCGATGGAAGTGCGATCGGTTTCTGCTGTTGCTTGCCAGTTTCCCGCTATCAATTCTCCATTTAAGTTGACATTGCTGTCGGCAAAATTGAGCAGACCGTTGCCACTAACATTGATTCCGCCAGCAGTCAAATTGTCAACATTTCCCGAGACTTGAAATTCACCTGCTAGCTGTCCGCCTAGCGATTTGAGATTTTGGATTTTGGATTTTAGATTGTCGAGATTTGAGCCGGTTGAAGTGTTATAATTAGCACGTGCTAAAAACGGCAAGCCTATATCAATTAATTGATTGACAGCCACTTTTTCCGTGTTGCCAACAACTTGCCAGTTCCCCGATTCTAGTTCGCCATTAACATCAACTATACTGTCAGCAATATTCAGCCTTCCTTTGCCCGCCGCAGCGATCGCCTGTAAACTCAAATCGTCCAGAGTTCCTGCTGCTTCGAGGGTTCCGCTGAACAAACCCGCTAGTTCAGGAGGCAAATTAAGCCCCGGTACGACTTGCTGCAAACGGTTAAGGGCCACGCCATTGCCCTCGATGATAGCTTGCCACTGACGGTCTTTTAGCGCAGCATCCACGTTAACAGAAGCGTTGCCAATTTTCACAACTGTATTTTGTAAATCCGCCGAATTCCTTGCGGCTCTAATTTCGCCGGCTGCGGGGAAAGTTGCTTGCGGTGCTTGCCATTGAACTCTCGCTTGAATGTTGTCTAACGGGCCGAAAATTTGAGCTTTGGCGGAGACACTGCCAATTGTAACAGTAGCAGGAATTGGGAGAGCGTAAATTTGGGCGAGATTATCTGCAGGCAAGTTTTCAGCTTGCAAGTCAAACACCAAACCAGATGGCGAATTCTCACTTCCCAACGCAATATCGACTTCACCTTTCCCGCCAATTTTACCACCCGCCGCCGGCACTACCAAAATATCGCTCAAAGTCAAAGCTAAAGAGGAAAAGGGGGGAATAGAAGATTGAGAATTGGGAGTTGGGGTTTGAGCCATTCTCCCCCGTTCCAATTTGAAATTAGTGCTAATATTATTTAATTGCAGTCGATCGACTGTAGCGGGTTTTGTCGAGGCGATCGCACCTGTCAGCACCGGCATTGCAACTGTTCCAGTCAGCTTGGCATCCGCCTTCACTTCCCCGGCAACAGCAACGGGTAATACTACTTTCTTCCCTAACTCTGTCTCCACCGCACTGACAACACTTGCCAAAGCGACTGGTTGCACGTTTGTTGTCAGATTGAAGCTAGCGTTCTCCAAATTAAAATTGGTTCCAGTGGCAACTGTTCCTGCTATTTTAAGCGGAATTAAACCGTAATTACCCACCAGACTATCGACAATCACATTAGTTCCCTGAAACCGCAACTGACCGCTGCTATTTTGTACGATCTGTTTCAGCGGAGAAATAATCGCTTGCACTCCTCCAAAACTAGCGGTTCCGGTAATTTCCGATACTTTATTGTCTCGCAATTTCACGGTCAAATTGCCATTAGCCAGACCTTTTTGTAAATAAATGCGGGGAAGTTTCAGCAAGCGAGCGAGGTCGGGCAAAGGCAAATTTTGACCTTGCAACTGCACGTGAGTTTGAGCGGCAGGTAAAATAGAATCAGCTTTAAGTATAAAATTATCGCTGTTACTAAACTGACCGTTTAGTTCGTAGAGAACGCGCTGATTTTGGTCGCGAAATAGAGCGCTGCCATTTTTCAAGCTTACAGAAATCGGAGCCGATTTTTTCTGTCCGACTGCGGGACTCGGCACCAAAACTGCGGCGACATTTTCTGCTCGAATTGCCTCAATTTCAGTTTTAAATAAACCCGGAGATTTCTTCTCCCTAGTTGGTGGAATATTAACCCAGCGGCCCTGAGCATCCTGTTCGATATAAGCGCTGGGTTTAACTAAGGTAATATCTAATTTGAGAGTGCGGTTGAACAGCAGTTGCCCGATAGAAAATTGCACTTCCACTGCTTCTGTAGAAGCGTAATCGGGATCGGTAGGAGTTGCAGGTAAAGTCGATCGGCCAAACCGCAAACTTGTCGGAGAAAATCTCTCCAAACGTCCGATTTGCACAGGCCGCTTCAGCAACTGACTGACTTCAGTTTCCACCAAAGGAGCTAACTTTTCCCGCACCCACTGGTATCCTACCGCCGTCGCAACCAAGGCGATAATGCCCAATCCCGTACCGCTAAGCAGCAGCAGACGCCACCAGCGGCGGTGGGAACGGGGTGCGAGTTGATTTTTGTCGTCGTCCGAGTTAGTCATGGGTGTTTCTCAGAAATCAGAGAATTCAGGAATTAAGGGAATCAGCTTATTTTAGACAGGTATAATTTCTGTGATTCGCCAGAGTGCCTTTTGCCTTTGGTAGACTCACAAGTGAGGTCGGAAGTGCCGATCGCGCGTTAGCAAAGCCCGCCCCTACGGGGGCTACGCCAACGCAGAGGATCGAATTTCAAAATTCACGTCGCACTCCGGGGCAAAGTCCAATAACCTTTACTAAACTTAATCAAAACACGCAACACGATTTAACACCAAGTCCTCCAACTCCCCTAAATCCTCTCGAGCCCGCTAGTGCAGGATCGATCGTCAATCTAAAATCTAAAATATAAAATCTAAAATCGGTTAGATTCCCCCCGCAGTGCAGGATCGGTCGTCAATTTGAAATCTCAAATCTCAAACCAACTCCTCCAACAGCCCCCAACTCCTTTCGATCCCGCCAGTGCAGGATCGGCGGTCAATCTAAAATCTAAAATATAAAATCTAAAATCGGTTGCCCGATCGCTTCTAAGATAAAAAAACGGTGGTTAAGAAGGTCTTTAAAACTTATGCGAGTGTTCGTCTTACTCTTCAATGCCCGCACCGAGAATGAGGGAATTCATACCATTCAACTCGGCGATCGCAACAAAGTTCTGATGTTTGAGTCAGAAGACGACGCCACCCGCTTTGGCGTGATGTTGGAAGCTCAGGATTTCCCAGAGCCCACGGTTGAGGCGATCGACGAGGAGGAAATTAAGGAGTTCTGCGACAGTGTTGATTATGATTGGGAACTTGTGCCCGCGGGCGCGCTGGCTATTCCGCCAGAAGACAATGTAACACAGACTCAGTGGCAGCCGGAGTCCGAGCCAGAGCCCGAGCCAGATTCTGAGGTTTCCCAAAACGAGCTCGATTCTATTCGCCGCCGACTCGAAGGACTTTTGTAATAGGAAGTTCGGCAACGAGTAGTGTACGGGATTAAACGGATGGATATTGAGGATCGAGGTGAAGAAGGAAGAGGGAAGAAGGATAAATTTGATATCTTCCAGCGCGATCGATCCTAGGCTCAATTTCTAGATACAGGCTTCCAGGCTGAACCGGGGACTCTTGATGTCTCTTGACTTCGCTTGAAGGCCGACAACTGACAATTAACAATTGACAAAAAATGAAGAATTTGGAAGAACGGGGTCATCTGCTGACTGAACAGGTGAATGCCAACAGCGAGAATTTAGACCAACTCAGTTCGATCGAATTAGTGGACTTGTTCAACCGGGAAGACGCCCAAACTTTAAGCGCGATCGCCCGCGCCCGCGAACAGTTAGCCCGAGCGATCGACATTGCAGCCGAGTCTCTGCGTCAAGGAGGTCGCCTGTTTTACGTCGGTGCGGGTACTTCCGGGCGTTTGGGGGTGCTCGATGCGGCCGAGTGTCCCCCCACCTTCTGCACGCCGCCAGAACTCGTACAGGGGATAATTGCCGGGGGTGCGGGGGCTTTGGTGCGGAGTTCGGAGGATTTGGAGGATCGGGCTGAGGATGGGGCCGAGGCGATCGCCCACCGTCAAATTACCCACTTAGATGTGGTTGTCGGGATTACGGCTGGAGGTACGACGCCCTTTGTCGCGGGCGCTTTGCAGGCGGCGCGCCAGCGGGGGGCGAAGACTGTGTTTATGGCCTGCGTACCCGTCGAACAAGTGAATTTTGAGGCTGATGTTGATATTCGGTTGTTGGTTGGCCCGGAGGTAGTGGCGGGTTCGACGCGCTTGAAAGCGGGTACAGTCACAAAAATGGCTTTAAATATCATTTCGACTGGGGTAATGGTGAAGCTGGGGAAGGTTTACGGCAATCGGATGGTTGATGTGGCGGTGACTAATAAGAAATTGCGCGATCGGGCTGTGCGGATGTTGCAGGATTTGACTGATTTGAGCCGGGAGGAAGCGGGTTTTTTGCTGGAAAAAAGCGGCAAGTCTGTTAAATTAGCTTTGATGATGCACTGGACTGGTTTGGAAAAGGAAGAGTGCGATCGAATTTTGGGCGAGTTTCAAGGCAATTTGCGATCGGCTGTGGCATCAATTAGTCATTAGTCAGTCATCAGTCATTAGACCTCTTCTAAAAAGGATCTCAAACCCTTGCACTGTCTGGGCAAAAACTTAATTTCTGGAGAGGTCTATTTGTCATTAGTCATCTGTCATTAGTCATCTGCGATATCGATTCCAAAAATTGTGCAATCTCTTCTGCAGATCTGATGTGATAAACACTTTTGGTATTTTGATCGCGATCGACATACTCGCGATATCTGGGAGTCAAATACTTGTGACACAACCAAAGAGCGCGGTAACTATTAATTGAACTCTTCAATATCGGACTGTTTTCAGGCCAGCCTTCTGGCGGTATAAAGCTACCTGAAATCAGCCGTTTAGTCACCCACCAAAAATGCACGTATAGCGGTAAATCGACAAAAACCAGACTATCCGCTTCATTGAGTCGCAGCCAGAGGGTTTCCCTGCAACCAAACCCGTCAATAATCCATCGCTCGGTCGCCAGAATTTTCTCATGGGTATGCTTGTATTCTTCATAGTTCACCTCAGCGCCCCCAGATTGATATTGAATCTTATCCAAGATGTAAAGTGGCAAACCAGTGATTTCCGATAATCTCTTGCTGAGAGTTGATTTACCGCCTCCAGCATTGCCAAACACAGCTACTTTTTTCATAGTTACCCTTTTAGTAATTTAGGATCGCGAATTAAATAATTTACACTCTTGAAAGTGGGATGGGCTCTCGTAGCCCGTCCCACAAGAACATCACGGGGAGCATCTCAATGAAAGCAGTTAAGCTAGAAATTGGAGTTTTAAGGCTCTCTTGCTGCGGGGCAGGAGGAAAGAGGAAGAAGGAAAGAGGAAGAAGGAAGGAGCCAGAAGAAGTGTTTTTACAAATATAAGATGCTCCCACATCACGCATTGTAAGTTATTTAATTCTCATTCCTTAGTCATTAGTTATCAGTAGCGGACTAAAAACTGAAAGTCGATCTAATTGGGAGCTTTCAAAAAAGTCAATTTCGGTGATTTTTGGCGCGGATCATTGACGTTTTTGAGAAATGCGATTACTGTAAGTATATATACTTATTTTTTGGCGATCGCTTGGATATTTTATCAGACAAGCGATCGCGGCCAGGTATTGTCGATCGATTTGTAAAAGATCTGTCAAATCTAAGGCGATCGCTCCTTAGTTAAAAAAGCCGTTTCTGAAGCCAACGCACCTAGTACGAGACTGCTGGATACTCTACCCACTTTGAAATTTCAAACCGAGTCCTATGCAACCAAAACATAACCTTAACCTATACTCATTCTTGGCGTATCTCCCCTGGCTGAAGAAAAGCTACACTGCCAAAATTATGCTGGTTGCATTTTTAGGCACGCACGTTCCTTTGCTAACCTTAATGGTTTGGTTTCTTACCTCAAACGCTTACTCTGTAGAGACATCAGTCGGGGTTCTGCTGGTTGCTCTGCTGGCGACATTAGCGGGTACGGCAGCAACGCTTTATACGCTGCGCTACCTCCTTCTGCCGGTAATCTTAACCTCGGAGGCTCTACAAAACTACCTCGATACAAGAACATTGCCGAACTTACCCACAGAGTTTGCTGATGAAGTCGGTACGCTGATGGCAAATTCCTCACAAACGCTTTACAAACTAGATGAATTGATTCATTACATTACCCACTACGATGAACTGACGGGATTGCCAAATCGTGACTTATTCTGCGATCGCCTGAATCAAACCCGATCTCAAAATCACTCACCCTTGGTCGCAGTTCTGGTATTGGGTATCGACGATTTCACGGGGATGCGCCATTCGTTGGAGCCTGGGATATGGGACTTACTAATTAGAGCCGTTTCCCAGCGGGTGGTACAGTGCATGGATCGGTCAGATGTCTTGGCGCGTTTGGGCGACGGTGAGTTTGCGATCGCTCGCAGCGAACTCCCCTCGCTGGAGAGTGTGGTCAAGCTATCCCAACTGCTGCTGAGTACGCTAGCAAAACCTTTCTCTGTAGAGGGCCAACCGATCCACCTCACCGCCAGTCTTGGCATTACATTGAACCATTTAGAAAATACCAATTCTGCAGAGCAACTTCTTCAGCAAGCTCACTTCGCACTTCATCAGGCACAGCAGCAAGGGCGGAGTCACTATCAGTTTTATTCACCCGAAATGAACGTTCAGTTACAGGAGCGACTGATCCTAGAAAATAGCCTGCGCGGAGCGCTGGAGCGTAACGAACTACTGGTTTACTATCAACCGCTGATCGACCTCGACAGCGGACAGGTGACAGCAACGGAGGCGCTGGTTCGCTGGCAGCATTCTACAGAGGGTTTGGTCTCTCCGGCAAAATTTATTCCGATCGCCGAAGCCAATGGCGAGATCGTGCCCATTGGTGAATGGATCTTGCGAACGGCTTGCGCTCAAACCCGTAGCTGGCAACTGGCTGGGCTGCCAGCGCTGCGGATTTCGGTGAATCTGTCGGCTCGACAATTTGAGCAGGCGAATCTGGTTGAGATGGTTCGCCAAATTTTGGCCCAGACGGAACTAGAAGCTGCGTATTTAGAACTGGAAGTGACTGAAACTGCCTTGATGACTGACATCGAGCGATCGGTCAAAATCTTAATGCAACTGCGAGAACTTGGCGTGTCCCTCGCCCTAGACGACTTTGGCACGGGTTATTCTTCCCTCAACTACCTGCAACGGTTTCCGGTTAATATGCTCAAGATCGATCGGTCGTTTGTCAACGATATACTGTCTAACCCGAACAGCGCCACCATTACCGATGCGATCATTGCTCTGGCAAAAAGTCTGCGGTTAACGATCACCGCAGAAGGCATTGAAACCAAGGAGCAGCGTGATTACCTGCAAGCGCGAGGCTGCGATGAAGGTCAAGGGTTTTACTTCAGTCGCCCTGCTAACGCTGACACGATCGCCAAACTGCTAAAAGACTCGTTTCAGTCTGAGGAAGCATCTATCCCTATTGCCAGCCACTTTTAAGCTGCACCATTGGCTTTCACTGGGACTGCGATCGTAAAGCGCTCTCGTTTTTAGATTCCTGACTTCTCCAAGAAGTCGGGAATCTGGGTATGCTGTTTTTTAGGCGTTGACAAAAACAGAAGATGTAAGCTGACTTTGACTGACACCCTGCACGATTCCCAAATAATTACTGCCCGACTTAATCGCCCAAGAAGCGACGCTTGCGCCTCCATCCAACTGCAAACTCACAGCTTCAAAAGTCAAGTTTGCAAATCCGATACCGTCAGTCAAACCAATGTTATCCCCAGCCCCAAAATCGACAATTAAATCTGCACTAATTAAAGTAGCCGAAGCAGACAAACCTCCTGCTAAAATAAACGTATCATTTCCGCCACCGCCGGTCAGAATATCTTGCCCGCGATCGCCCGCCAACAAATCGTCGCCGTTACCGCCAATCAAGATATCATCTTCTTTGCCGCCGCGAATAGTATCGTTACCGTCAGATCCGATTAGCCGATCGTTATCGTTGTTGCCGCTGATAAAATCATTGCCAATACCGCCATCAATTGAATCCGATTCTTTGCCGCCCGACAAGCTGTCATTGCCACCTGCGCCATTAATTGTATCCGCACCTTGCATTCCATTAATGCTATCAGCACCTTCTCCCCCAATGATATTATCTTTGCCGGAAAGGGCAAAAATTGGCAATCCCGCAGCATTTGTCGGTATTTGAGTATCGGCACTATCTGATAGGAAATAATTGCCGTCGCTGGCTGTATTTTTGGGTGCTGTCGTCGGGCTGCCGTCCCCTGTAGCATTGGGTATTGGCGAAATAATCGATACCAATGTGTTGGGAGTTGGTGTGGGAGTTGGTGTGGGAGTTGGTGTGGGAGTTGGTGTGGGTGCGGGATTGACGCTACCGTCAAGAGAAGTCGCAAAAACTTGCGTCCAATAGTGATTCCAATTTTCTGTGCCAGTATCGTTGGCTAAGAAATAGTAACCGATGCCAATTTCTTTGAGATTTGGGTTGAGAATGTTAGTGCGATGGCCGCTGCTGTTCATCCACGATGATACAACTTGTTCGGGTGTAGAAGATCCCGCAGCGATGTTTTCTGCCGCCGCTGAGAATTGATAGCCAGTTGCAGTAATCCGGGTTCCGGGTGATGAACCATCTTTTCCGGTGTGATCGAAAAAGTCTTGCACTGCCATGTTTTGGGTGTGAGTTTGCGCCGCATTTAGTAACTGAGTATTTAAGGTTAGCGGGGATAAACTCAATTTGCCGCGTTCTATGTTGGTAAGTTCTAAAACTCTATAAATAAAGTTTTGATTGGTTGGATCTGGTGCGACTTGAGAGGCCGATCGCTCTCCTGTTAAAATGTCAGAGGACTGATAACCGGAATTTTGTAGTTGTTCAAGCATGGGGACGATCAAGAGTTTTAAGAGTTGTTTTTGCTGGTAGATGACTTACCCTCTTAACGATAGTTTCCCCGATCGCTAGCTGGTTGGGTACAATTCAATAATTGTGTTAATCCCTGCCGCTACCGTATTTATTTTAATTATAGCTTTTGTCAAAGTGGGGATGTCAAGAGACAGACTCAGGTTTGGATCGGGAAGAGTGCGATCGACTTTGAGGAGAGTTTACAGGAAATTCGCGATGGCAGCATCTCATATTTGTAAAAACACTTCTTCTGGCTCCTTCCTTCTTCCTCTTTCCTTCTGCCTCCTGCCTCAAAACTCCTGCCTCAAAACTCCAATTTCTAGCTTGGCTGCTTTCATTGAGATGCTCCCTTCGCGATCGCCTGTGGCATCAATACAATTTTAGATTTTAGATTTTAGATTTTAGATTTTTCCTGATTAGTTTAGTATGGTTTACGCTGCACAGCCCGCTGGCTGGCTAGAAACCCGGTTTCTACGAGTTTTGCAGACAAAAACGAGCAATATAGGAAGAAACCGGGTTTCTGAATTCTGTGTGCGATCGCGAACGGAGTTGTTACTAGAATCCGCACCAAAAATTCTAAATGAATTCAAAATTCACAACCGCGCAGGCTTGTTCGCGACCGCCACAGCAATCTCAAGATTTCAAACTATTTTCTTGTCCGGCTTTAGCCTCCTGAGCAACTTGCTCAACCTCATCTTTGGCGAGAATTTCCAAAGCTGCCTCTGCTTCTGTACCGCCCAACCGCCCCAGAGCTTGGGCGACTCTGTAACGGATCTGCCAATCTGCATTGGAAGCGTAGGGAAGCAGCAGCGGCAGCGCCCGTCGATCTCCCAATTCACCTAATGCGCTGATGGCAATGGTTTGGATCAATTCGTTTTCAGAAGTCAGGGCATTTTCTAACATCGGAAAGGCTTTGGGATCTCCCATTTCTCCCAAAGCAGCAACGATGCTCAGTTGCACCAGCCATTCAGAGGTACTGCTGTAAACTTGCTGCAAATCTTCTAAAGCATCGGTTAATTTCAATGCGCCCAAAGCATCGGCTGCTGCTGCTTGCACGTCGGGTTCTGGGTCTTTGTGCAGGCTGTTGAGCAGTACCTCTAAAGCGTTCGGCAGATTCTGCGTGCCGAGGGTTGATATCTGGCTGACTGCTGCGTAGCGAACGCGGACGTTTTTGTCGCCGATCGCACTTTGAATCAGTTTATAGGCAATCGCGGGTTCTAGTTGCCGCAGTTGGTTGACTGCGAGCAGTCTTTCGCCAAAATCCTCGGAATTCAGCAATTGTTCGACAGACTCAGGGGTAATGCTCATCGGATTTTAGATTTTAGATTTTAGATTTTAGATTTGGTAATTGGTAATTGCCAAAAGCGAGCGAGATTTAAGGAGCGATTCCCTACGGGATAGCTTCGCTTCACGACTCATTTTCTGATACAGTCCTGGAACTGCAACCGTTAATTAAGATTCTGCAGCCATCGATCGGATAATATCTCCCCTAGTGAGGATGCCGATTACTTTGCCCGCAGTATCGACCACCGGCAATCGGTGGATGCTGCGATCGTGCATCAGTTTGGCAGCTTCTTGGACAGATTTGTCGGGCCCGATGGTAACTGGTTCTTTACTCATCGCTTCTCCTACTGTTTGTCCTAAAGCCTTGTGGAGGTCTCGCTCGTAACGAGATGGATTTTCCAAATAAATCACGCTGTCGAGCACCATGATGTAAGCGGGCGGAGTTACGCCGGTTTCGCGCCACATCAAGTCGGTTTCGGAGATGACTCCTACCAACAAGTCATTCTCATCTACGACGGGAAGACCGCTAATGCGTCGATCGGCTAAAATTTTAATCGCTTCGTTCAAGGGCATTTCGGGTCGCGCCAAAATCGGCTCGCGGCTCATTACATCGGCTACTGTTTTTGGCATGATTAGCGGTTGATTGAGTTGTTTCTCTAAATCGATCATATAGGGAAAGCGCGGCACAGACTGAAGAAAGGCAGCTCTGCTGAAGGTATTCGTTAGAAGGTAGAAGGAAGGAAAAATTTTGAGTGCCAGAATTTTTGCTGTTTTTTTCGATCGCACTGTAAAATTCTGCCCTTTCCCGGACTCCGGCGGGCGATCGGGCTGACAAGATTGTTAAGATATCTTAAAGAGCGGATAAATCCTTAGCGATGCCAGAATCTCCAACCTCAGAACCAGACTCCCAACCAGAACCGCGCTGTGTATTGGTTTGCCAGTATCAATCTTGCCTGAAAAACGGTTCAGCAGCAGTGCTAGCTGCTTTTGAAGCTCAACAAGTTGCAGGGGTAACAGTTGAGGCCAGTAGCTGTCAGGGACAGTGCAACACTGGCCCGACTGTACGAGTTACTCCAGACGAAATTTGGTATTGTCGAGTTAAACCGAGTGATGTACCGTTGATTGTGGAACAGCACCTCAAAGGGGGAAAACCTGTAGAGGCGCTGTTCAATCCGAGAATTCATGCGCGTTATTATTATTAAAATTGACTTTACTCCGCGACACTTCCAAGCTCTGGCGCATTTAATTTTAATAATTATTGTTAAGGAACTTGCGCTCATCAACCCGGTTTGTACGATCGATCTCTAATATATGTACGACTTGAGAATCAAAGGAATTGCGCTTAGTTTGTTAGTGCTAGTTCTGGGGCGTCCGCCGGCGGTTGCTGCTCAAACGCCGGCGGTTGCTGGGGATATTTGTCCTGGGGAATTGGGGGCGCAAGTAGATGCGATCGTCAACCGTCCCGAATTTAGCCGATCGCGCTGGGGCATTTTGATTCAACCTCTATCTTCTACTGCTACTCTCTACAGCCGCGACGCCCAAAAATATTTTATTCCAGCATCAAATGCCAAGCTGCTAACCACAGCCGCTGCTTTGCAGAAACTCGGTGCAGATTTTCGGATTAAGACATCGGTTTACAGCGGCGAAAATGGAAGTTTGTACGTTGCTGGCAGGGGAGATCCGAGCATTGCTGAGGCTCAGTTGAAATCCTTGGCGCAGCAGTTGAAGCAGCGGGGAATCAGTCAAGTTAACGAGTTGATTGGCGATGACAGCTATTTTCAAGGCAGTGCAGTCAATCCGAATTGGGAATGGGAAGACGCGCAAGCTGGCTACGGAGCGCCGATTAACAGTTTAATTTTCAATCAAAACGCGATCGACCTTCTCTTGTCCCCACAGGCTCTGGGGCAACCTCTGAAAGTTACTTTTGCCGAACCAAAACTGGCAAATCAGTGGCAAATTCAGAACAATTCACTAACAGTCGCTCAAAACGAATCTGAGTTTATTGAAGTTGGCCGGGAGTTCGATCGACCTATAATTCGAGTGGGCGGACAGTTGAAAGTTGGTGGGGAACCTGAATCAGCTTATGTGGCAGTTGTCAACCCCGCTAATAATTTTTTGCAGTATTTTCAACAAGCCCTGGCAGCAGAGGGAATTCCTGTTAAACAGGCTTTAGTTGCATCGGCTTCTCGCCGCAATTTAAATCAAGAATTAGCGACCGTTGAATCGCCGCCACTGGCGGAATTGGTGAGAGAAACTAATCGCGTAAGCAACAATCTTTATGCAGAAGTTTTATTGAGATTGCTGGGAAAAGTTACAGACAAGATGCCCCTGCCGCAAGAGGATACAGGTGAAATCGGTTTGAAAGAGTTAAAGACAGTTTTAACTCAATTAGGAGTAAATCCAAACAGCTACATATTAGCCGACGGTTCGGGACTTTCCCGCCACAATTTAATTAGCCCTGAAGCCTTGGTGCAAACTTTGAGATTTATGGCCAATTCACCTGCTGCATCGATTTACCGCCAGTCACTGCCGATCGCAGGCGAAAACGGCACTTTGAAAAATCGCTTAAATATTACACCAAACCGCGTAATTTTGCAAGCAAAAACAGGAACGTTGAGCGGTGTTTCGGCGCTGTCGGGATATATCGAAGTTCCGAATTACGAGCCGCTGGTGTTTAGCATTATCGTGAATCAATCTGACCTATCGGCTGCAAAAATGCGATCGGCAACTGACGAAATTGTGCTATTATTGAATCGCCTGCGCCGCTGTTAAAACAACAATTTTAAGGTGAGAAAGTTAAGATTCGTAATTACACCTAAAAAGCAGGACACCGAAAAACCCTACAAGTTTTAAGTTTAATTAGATTGCAGCGGCGGGACTCGAAAAGCAGCTACAATAAAAGCAGAAACATTAAAACCATTGGGTCGTTTCAGCCTGCTACCAGTCGGGTGGTTCTGTACTTCCCCAAAATAAGTCTAACTTTCCAACTATGAATTCTTTCGATTCCGAACAGCAACACATCTTTGTCGAAACCAACAACATCCGCCTGCACTGCGTTTCTCAAGGAGAAGGGGAGCTCGTTCTCCTCCTGCACGGGTTTCCCGAGTTTTGGTACTCTTGGCGCCATCAAATCCCTGCTTTAGCGCGTCATTTCAAGGTTGTGGTGCCGGATTTGCGCGGCTACAACGATTCCGACAAGCCGGCCAGCGGCTACGATTTAGATACGCTGAGCGCCGATATTCGCGGTTTGATTGCCAGCTTGGGCTATGCAAAAGCTCACGTTGTCGGTCACGATTGCGGCGGTGCGATCGCGTGGAATTTAGCTCAAAAATTCCCCGAAAAACTCAACCGCTTGGCGATTTTAAACGCTCCCCACCCGCAGCGATTCGTGCAGGAAATGGCGAGCAACTTAGATCAAATCCGCCGCAGTTGGCACATTTTGGCTTTTCAGGTTCCCGGCATCCCCGAATGGTTGATCCGGCAAAATTTGAAAGATTTTGTGCAAAGTATTTTGCAGGGACAAGCTATTCGCAAAGGAGCTTTTAGCGCTGAAGAAACTAAGATTTATCAGACCGCTTTAGAAAAGCCCGGAGTATTAGCGGCTGCGATGAATTATTACCAGCAGATGTTTCACCCGCAGCGGATTTGGAATTGGGGACAGAAAGTAGAACCCGTGACAGTTCCTACTTTGGTGCTTTGGGGAGAAGAAGATGCGTTTTTGAGCCACAAACTTGTAGAAGGTTTAGACCGATTAATTACGGCTCCGTTTAAGTTGAAATTAGTTCCTAACTGCGGTCACTGGATTCAGCAGGAAGCGCCGCAAACGGTGAATCGAGAATTGCTGAGTTTTCTGAGAAATTCTTCTCCTTCTTTGGCTTTGGCATAGAAAAAAATTAAAACTTGCAAGTAAGAACGGGCTCTCCTGCCCGTTCCACAAGAAGATTGAATTTTTGTGGAACGGGCCGGAAAGCCCGTTCTTGATATCTGACAAATTCAACTGTTTGTTAATCCCAGAGCAAATTTTCTTGGATCAGCAGTGCAATCATGGCAGTTCGGGAACAAACACCGAGTTTGATAAAAATCCGCCTCACGTAAGTAGCAACCGTCCAGTGACTGATATTTAAATTTTTGGCAATACATTTATTTGGCAGACCTTGGGCTACTAATTGCGCGATCGCTCTTTCCCGCGGACTCAGGCTAATTTCCGGTTTGTAACTTTTGCTTTGCATACTTTTGCAATGAGGTAACGAGTTAAAATCTAATCAATTAAGGGTTGAATTCTGAGTTTTTCTCGAACTTCAGATAAAGGAGTTTCCCAATCAGATGCAACGTCCCAATCTATTAGCCGATTGGCTAGTTTTCCGTGTTTTAAGCCTTTGATAATTTGTCCGATCGTGCATTTGCCGCCGATCAGTCCAACTAACACTAAAATCGCACAGGAAGGACGAAATACTTGAGCGCGAGTAAACGCTTGAAGTACCAATTCATCTTCTGTTGAAGCTGAAAGACCGGTCAGCACGTGCCAAACGTCGTGGTTTCGCTGAATCCAGTCTCCCGATGCGATCGGCTCAAAGCCTTGTTCGTCTAGAAATCGCGCCACTTCGCACCCTAATGTTCCTGCTGGCAGTTGGCGCAATTTTGCCAAGTCTATTTCAAAATGTCGATCGCTCTCAATTTGAGGATTAATTGTTTGAGCCATCTTTAATATAACTTCTAATTGACCGTCAGCCATAATTTATTTTACCTTAAGTAAAAACTTGATTTTAGTCACAATTTAATTTGCGTGGCTTAAAGTTCATTCGCGATCTAGACCAACTTGATTTTTTGAGCGAGTCAGCTCAGAAATTCGTCTTTTCTATTCGAGCAATCTGCTTTCAGGAACCTTTGCATTTCTTTACAAACAGCCTGAGATGTGAAATTTGCCCGCTTTAACGATCGCCCTAGTGTTGCTAACACCAACTTCGCCGTCGCGCCACTACTCCGTAAACTCCACAGTATTTAACGGTGATTCCAGCTCCTTACTTACGTATATAAATTTATTTTGCTAGGAATTATTAGCACTTGCAATGAGTCAGAAGTGAGAGCGTGTAGGTTTATTGATACGGGTGCTTCCAAGTGAAAAGAGTTGAAGGGATCTGAAGTAGGGTGAAGTTTTGCAGAGTTAATACCGTCAATGGAGCTCAAGAACAGGCTTTCCGGCGCGTTCGACAAAAATTAAATTTTGTTGTGGGCTGGGCACTCTTAGGCCGCCCGCGCTGTCGATCGAATGAGTGACACTCGATCGAGCGACTGGCAAGTATTTTCACCAATAGCTATAAATAAAGTATGAATTTATCCCCAGTGTAGCTATGAAAAAACATGATATCTGGTTGTCCGCAGCAGTTTTGTCATTATTTTGGTGCGGCGCTGCTAGCGCTACTACTTATATTAGTGCCACGGGCAAAACTTCGTTAAACCTATCAGAAGAAGGTAATAGTCCCCGAGGATTTTATTATACAAAAGTAGGCGATCGCGAATTTATAGGCGATATTAAAATCAACCGTTCTGAAGGCGCGGCCGGCTCTTACCACTACAGGGGAACTTTCCAAGATCGCGCGATCGCGCCTGGCAGAAAAATTGTTTGTTCTGGCGATATCGCCATTGTCAGGCATCAAGTTGGAACCAGCGGCCAATTGGGAGTAAAAGTTACTTGGAAGGTGAAGAGAGGAGAAAATTGTCCCTCCATCCAGACATTTCAAATGAATTTAGTTGAGCCTTTACCGCGTGCTAATGCTAGCGGCGACTACACTTCTAACAATGCTAATACTTGGCTGACAGAAACTGCTGGTTTAGCAACTTGGCCATTGTGGCGAATCACGTCGCGGGATGGAGAACTCAACTGTCGCCAGACGCCAAACGGAGCAATTAAACAAGTTTACCGCGCGAACAAAGATAGAATTTCCGGTGAACTCAGGGGAACAAATGCAATTAAAATTGAGAAGGGTCAATCCTGGCTCTTGACAACAAAAGGCTGTTATGTGCGTGCTAATTCTCAATACATTCAGCCAATTTCTTTGCCGCAGTAAGTGATATCAAATCTGTTATAGCAATCCTAAATCATTGGCATAATTATTGTAGGGGCAATCCCCCCGTGGTTGCCCGATAGATAGGGGGTAGGCAAAGAAAGGCACTACCCCTACAAATTTATCTGAATCATTTAGGATTGCTATAGTATCGGAATTATTCATATCTCTGCAATCTTTATCTGCGTAAATGTGCGTCAATCCATTGTTATCTGCGGTTAATACATTCTCTTTTTTTTTACGCAGATACAAGCAGATAAACACAGATTAACGCAGATGAATTAGATCGAGTCCGGTTGCACCGTCCGTAATTGTTGACTGTTGACTGGATTTTACAATTTCGATGCTGCCGGATTCGATCTGACAAAAGTGATAAATAAACTGCTGCGGATGTTAAAGCCCTAGTTCTTCAATAAACAAGTCAGGCTTCTGGGTGTTCTGTTTTTTTTAAGTTGTTCTACTTAAAACCTAATTTGCCATTTAGTGGCCCAGCAGCATAGCTTCTTCTGCCAAATCTTTGCTTGCAATAACCTTCGGCTCCTTCAGGATAAAAACACAAAGGAAGCACACAATTACAGCAGCAATTCCGAGTACCTCAAAGAAGCTGCGGTTGCCTGCCACTGTTTGGGGCAGAAAGCTATAAAGGGTGGCATAAATTACAGAGCCGACACTGCCGTAAGCACCGATATTGCCAGCAATTTGACCAGTTGCTTCTGGTTTAATTAAGGGGGCGATGCCAAAAGTTGCGCCTGCTGCGGCGAAGACAAAGAAGGCACATAACATGGTCACGATCATCACAATTGCTAAATGCCAGTTGGCGCTAATTTGGCTCATTATTAAATACCCCAATCCCACTCCGCCCGTCATCACTGTCAGCGTCCACTTGCGGCTGCCGATTTTATCAGAAATTAAGCCTCCGGCTGGACGGCTGACCAAGTTCATCAGGGGATAGGTAGCAGCTATCGGCCCGGCGATCGCATGATTTAGATTGAAGGTGTGTTCAAAAAATTCCGGTAACATGGAAACCACAGCGAGCTCTGAACCAAAGCTGACTGCATAAGCTAATTCTAATACGAATACTTGACTGATTTGATAGCGTTCTTGAGGTGGGTAATGTTTTTGACCGGTGACAACTTCTCGGTTAACTTCCCAGGCTTTGTAAGCCTGAATTAAATAGAGTGCTGTCAAACTAATCCAAATAGCGTACATCACATTTGCAGTCAGAAAATTTGCTTTCTGCAAGCGCCACACAATCAAAGCTAAAGCACCAAATAGAGGAATATTGGTCATCGACATTGCCCAAAAGCTTTTGGCACTGGTGACTTCCATTGCGCCGTTGCGGGTCGGGCGCTGATAGATTTTGCCGGGAGGAGTGTCTTGAACGTTGCAGTAAAAAATGACTCCGAAAACTGCTGTGGCAATTCCAGTAAGGGCGATCGCCAGCCGCCAATTTGTGTGTCCGACTGATAGAAAAGCTGTTCCTGCCGCGATCGCCGGTAACGCTGCTTCTGCGGCAAAAGAGCCAAAGTTGCCCCAGCCGCCGTAGATACCTTGAGCGAAGCCGATATCTTTTGGGGGAAACCATTCGGCAACTAAGCGAATGCCAACTACGAATCCAGCGCCGACAATTCCCATTGCCAAACGGCTCAAAACTAACTGATTGAAGTTCTGGGCAAAGGCGAATGCCAAAGTTGGAAATGCTGCATACACCAGGAGTGAAGAGAAGGTGATGCGAGGCCCGAAGCGATCGAGCAACATCCCGATAATAATACGTGCAGGAATTGCGAAAGCTAAGTTACACAAACTGATGATTCTGGCTTGCCCAACTGTCAATCCCAAATCGTGCTGCACCGTTGTGCTGAAGGGTGCGTAGTTGAACCAAACTACGAAAGTTAAGAAAAAAGCAAACCAACTTAGATTCAGAATCCGAAAAGGTCCTCTGAACGATAAAAGCCCTTGAAGCATATATAACAACTTGTCCTAATAAATAATACAGATTATTAATTTCGAGTTGACTTTCTAACTGTTTGGGGTAACGGTTTATTTACTTTCGCGCTTTTATCCGTTGCGTTCCAATTCAAGTGGATGTCCAGAGGAAAAATTGTATACAAAGTTACTGTTTATCCTCAAAACGCCAGTTAGCGCATCGAATTGATGCGGCTATTGCATTTAAGTCTAAATTTAGTAATAAATACTTATTGCGTTAAAATTCAAAAAAATGTATATTTGAATACAGAAATTAAATTTATTATAAAAACAGGTAAGTAAAAATGCTTGTACGCTTAACCGAAACAGAAACCCAGCAAGGCGATCGCCACTCAACCAGTGCCATGAACAACGGATTAAAGGTTAAATCAAGACTTTTTAGTTTTCTGACAGTATGTGTGGCAGTGGCTGGATGCTTGGGAACTGCTTCTGGGGCGATCGCCCAGGAAGCTCAACCGCAAGTCAAAGCACAGGCGATCGAGCAATCCAATCAGCAGCCAGTCAACAGCACGACAAGTCAACCTACTGCTGCGCCTCAATTCGATGCAGCAGCGCAAGAAGAAATTGCTCAGATGTTGCTGGGATTTATCTATTTTGTGTTGCCAGTGGGTGTGGGCTTAACTATTTTTCTGCACGACAAATATGCTCAGAAGCGGTCTGCTACTCTCAACCAGCAGATAGAAGTTTTAGAGATTTCCTTCCACCAAAATCCTCAACATTAAACGCGCTCTCAAAAGTATCTGGCGGTTAAAACTCATATTTTGCAACAATTTTAGCAACAGGCAAGATGCCTGTTTCACAAGAAAATTGAATTTTTGTGGAACAGGCATCTTGCCTGTTCTTGAAAATATTGTTCTTGGGTTAATTCAAGGCAACATACTATTGCTAAGCTCAAGAAAATTGAATTTTTGTGGAACAGGCATCTTGCCTGTTCTTGAAAATATTGTTCTTGGGTCAATTCAAGCCAACCTAATATTGCTAAGCTGTCGCGCATCTAAATTGTATTTTTAGGGCAGGCGCGACGCCCACCCTACAAGAATTTCATCGCACTTGACTGTAAAATTTAGATGCAGCTCAGCTTAAAAGATTTAGATTTCTTCCAAATCCTCTAGATCTTCTACATTGTCTAGATCTTCTACATTGTCTAGATCTTCTGCATCCTCATCATCATTGTCAACAGGGGCAACAGAATTAGCAGAAACCACAGCACCAGTCTCAAGTTTCTTTTTAACTAGCTGCTCAATTTCATTTTTGAAGTCGGCATTTTTCTCCATGTGTTGGATCACTTTGTCTCGTCCTTGAGCTATGTTCTCGCCGTTATAGCTATACCAAGAACCTTTTTTGATAATTACTCCCATTTCGTCGGCCAAGTCAGTCAGACAGCCTAAAGTAGAAATGCCTTTTCCAAATACAATGTCAAATTCGGCAATGCGGAAAGGCGGAGCAACTTTATTTTTAGCAACTTTAACTTTCGTGCGGTTGCCGTACTCTTCTGTGCCTTTTTTCAAGGTTTGAATCCGGCGAATGTCGAGCCGCACGCTGGCGTAGAATTTGAGTGCGTTACCGCCGGTTGTTGTTTCGGGGTTGCCGTAAGTTACGCCGATTTTCTGCCGCAGTTGGTTGAGGAAAATGACGGTACAGCCGGATTTGCCGATGTTGCCGGTGATTTTCCGCAAAGCTTGACTCATCAAGCGCGCTTGCAAACCCATGTGGGAGTCGCCCATGTCGCCTTCGATTTCGGCGCGGGGGACGAGGGCGGCTACGGAGTCAATGACTACGATATCGACGGCGACGGAACGGACGAGTTGATCTACTATTTCTAGGGCCATTTCGCCGGTATCCGGCTGGGAAACTAAGAGATTTTCAATATCGACGCCTAAAGCTGAGGCGTAGGTGGGATCGAGGGCGTGTTCGGCATCGACGAAGGCTGCGATACCGCCGGATTTTTGGACTTCGGCGATCGCGTGGAGGGCTAGAGTGGTTTTACCGGAACTTTCCGGGCCGTAAATTTCAATGACTCGGCCTTTTGGCAAACCGCCGCCCAAAGCAATGTCCAGTGTCAGGGCTCCGGTGGGAATGGTTTCTACCCTCATGCGAGTGGAGTCTCCCAATCGGACGATCGCCCCTTTGCCAAAGCTGCGCTCGATTTGGGAAAGTACGGAAGTTAGAGCTTTTTGCTTTTCTGAGTTTTCAGTGGAAGTTTTTATAGACGCTTCTTTTTTTGGCATTTGTGGTACGCGGGTAGACCCCTTGCGGAGCTTGTTGATTAACTGTACAACACGTATGTTAGCAGTTATTTTTGGGCTCTGGAGCTTCTGGGAGGATCTGGTTGAAGATTCTTGATTTTGGGGGTGGTTCAGCCTCAGCCAGCTTTCAGAAGGCTCTGGTCTAGAAGGTATTCGGCATCCGGCAGAGGGTAGAATTATTGTCTGTTGGGGTATGTACTGGGTATCGATCGCTCTGGGAGTGAGGTTTAAGATGGTCTAAAGTGCCAAATTCCGTCAAGCGTAGCTATCCCGCAGAGAATCGCCACAATTAGGACAAGCATGGGATCTACAACACATCAAGACACATCTGCTAATATCAAAAATTCCCGCTGGCTGATGAACTTATTGGCGATCGGCATTTTACTAGGTATCGGATTTCGGTTTTTTGAGATCGATCGCAAACTTTACTGGCACGACGAAGCTTACACATCAATCCGCGCCGCTGGTTTCACCCGCCAAGAAATCGACGGCGAACTATTCCAAAACCGGATTGTTCCCGCACCAGAATTGCAAAAATATCAGCAGATTAAACCCGGAAGTACAGAAGCAGACACAATTCGTTCTTTAGCACTAGAAGACCCGCAGCATCCGCCTTTATACTTTCTCATGGCTCGTTGGTGGATGCAGCAATTTGGCAGTTCTCTAACAGCATCCCGCACTTTGCCAGCACTATTGAGTTTGCTGTCGCTGCCTTTGATGTACGCTTTAGCTCAGGAACTTTTCGCCTCGAATTTGGCTGCGTTATTAGCAACAGCACTTTTGGCTTTATCTCCCTTTGACATATTGTTTGCTCAGACAGCAAGGCAGTACAGTTTGCTGACAGCCACAGTTATTGGCAGCAGTTGGCTGCTGCTGAGAGCAGTGCGGTTGCGGGGTTGGCAAAATTGGGTCTTTTACTCGCTGGCGATCGCCCTTGGTTTCTACACTCACCCTTTTTTCTGTTTAACACTCATCGGACACGGAGTTTTTATAATTGCTTACTGGTTGTTTGTCAAAAAAAGAGAATTGGAAGGTCACGTCACTAATTCCCTATTTTTTCTAGCAGTAATAGCAGCTTTAATATTGTATTTTCCGTGGATTTACGTGCTGGCAACCAACCTGGAACGAGCATCAGCTACGACAGATTGGACGCGAGTATCTCCTGGTTTGCTGTATCTTGTCAAATTGTGGGCGCTCAGCTTTACAGCCTTATTTTTTGACTTGGACTTCGGGTTTGATCGTATTGGGAATTATCTGCTGAGATTGCCATTTTTGCTGTTAATTGCGGCAGCCCTTTACACAATCTGCCGCCGGACTAGCAGTTCAACTTGGCTGTTTATTGTAACATCAATTTTTGTACCTTTTTCGATCCTGGCTTTACCGGATCTAATCCTAGGCGGCAAACGTTCCGCCGTCAGCCGCTATCTGATTTCCTGCTTTCCGGGAGTGCAGCTAGCAGTTGCTTACTTGCTCGCTTGTTACCTGAAAACTCAACAGCGGTTTTGGCAAGTCATTTTAGCCTTGGTATTTACAGCAAGTATAGCATCCTGTACGGTCAGCGCTTTTTCTGATACTTGGTGGAGCAAAGACTTGAGCTATTTTAATGCTGAAGTTGCCAAAATTATTAACAAAGAGGCGATAGCTAACCGATCGATTAAAGATACAATTGTAATTAGCGATCGCGGCAACGATTTTACGAATATGGGAGATTTGCTATCTCTGAGTTATTTGCTCGACAAAGACGTGCGGCTGATGCTGATGAGCCAGTCGCCAGAAATCGAGATGCTGAACAAATATTCGGCTCCCCTGGTGTTCCGCCCTTCGGAAAAATTGCGATCGGCACTCAAGCAAAATCAACGCCGCCTAGAGCCAATATTGGAGTATGCCAGACTTTTTCGAGCGCGGCGAGCTTCTTAGAGCAGATTGACAGAAATGGACGATCGTCCTCGGTAGGGTGCGTCAGTCGATTTTAGATTGTAGATTGTAGATTTTAGATTTATTCCACAGATGAATCTGGGAGATTAAACTTTGGTCTAAAATTTTTGGATATTCACGACAGGATTCGGGGGCTTGTATCCGTTTATGGGCTGGGCCCGAAAAAACTGTTTGAATTGCCTCAAATGTTTCGACTGACGCACCTTAAATCACTATTTGGACATTTTTGTCAATATTCCCGGTAAAGTGCGTCAGACAAAAAACTGTGTGAGTTGTCTCAAATATTGGGGCTGATATAGCCTTTCTCAGAAAGATGAGATACCCGACGTGCATAGGGCATAGGGCATAGGGCATAGGGCATAGGGCATAGGGCATAGAGCATAGGGCATAGGGCATACCTCACCACGCTTGAGAAACGCTATACACCCGACACGATCGGCAATAATTATTTGAATACTTAGGATTAAACGCAATGCAAGAGTTAAATAATTCATCTTCCGAATTCGCAGAGGAATTTCGCAATCTTCAAAAAGAATTACGCGAACGTTGGCGAGCTATCGAAGAATTCGACAGCGGAGATTGTGACATTATTATCATTCCTTCTCTCAGCTTAGATCAGCAAGAAATGAAGAAAGTTGAGGGTGCTTACCACTACGAAGAGCGGCATTTATTTTCATTGATTCGCCTGCGAAATCCCCGCACGCGCTTAATTTACATTACCTCCGAGCCGCTGCACCCGATGATTGTGGATTATTACCTGCAATTGCTGCCGGGAATTCCGTTTTCTCACGCGCGCGATCGGCTTTTGCTGTTCTGTACTTACGATGCTTCTGCCAAATCCCTCACCCAGAAAATTTTAGATCGTCCCCGCTTGATGGAGCGCATTCGTCAAGCAGTGCGGCCGACAAAATCTTATATGGTTTGTTACAACTCGACGCACTTAGAACGCGAGTTATCTGTTAAATTGGGGATTCCTTTGTGGGCCAGCGATCCCGATCTTTTATACTGGGGAACAAAAAGTGGCAGCAGGCAAATTTTTAAAGAATGTGGGTTGCCTTATCCTGACGGTTCGGAGTTGGTTTGGAATGCGGAAGATTTAGCGGAATCAGCAGCTCAACTGTGGGAAAGGCAGCCGCATTTGCAGCGGATCGTAATTAAGTTAAATGAAGGTTTTTCGGGTGAAGGAAATGCAATTTTAGAGCTGAATTCCCTCGCAGGTAAAGCGCCTACAGAAAGAGCGAAGGCAATTGGCGATAGCTTCCCTAATTTGCGCTTTCAAGCAACGGGCGAAACCTGGGAAAATTTTAGCACCCGCATTCCCGAATTAGGGGCAATTGCCGAAGCATTTATCGAAGGAGAAGAAAAGTTATCGCCCAGCGTTCAAGGCAGAATTGTTCCCAGCGGCGAAGTAGAAATTCTCTCAACCCACGACCAAATTTTAGGAGGCCCAGACGGCCAAATTTTCTTGGGCTGCCGATTTCCTGCGGACGAATCTTATCGAATAGCTTTGCAGGAATTGGGATGGAAAGTCGGCCAAAACTTAGCTAAAAAAGGCGCTTTAGAGAGATTTGGAGTAGATTTTATGGCAGTCCGGCAATCCGACGGCAAGTGGGATATGCAAGCAATAGAAATTAACCTGCGCAAGGGCGGGACAACTCATCCGTTTATGGCGCTGAAGCTGTTAACAAATGGTCGGTACGAACGTTCTACAGGATTATTTTACAGTCAGCAGGGTCGTCCGAAATATTATGTGGCTTCCGACAATTTGCAAAAAGAACGCTATCGGGGATTGTTGCCGAATGATTTGATGGATATTATTGCTGACAATCAACTGCACTTTGACACTGGTACTGAGACGGGTACGGTGTTTCATTTAATGGGTTGTTTGTCGGAGTTTGGCAAGTTGGGATTGACAAGTATCGGCAATTCGCAGCAAGAGGCAGAGGAGATGTACAAAAAAGTTGTGAAAGTTCTCGATCGCGAAACGTCAGGCGATTTTAGATTTTAGATTTTAGATTTTAGATTTTAGAATCGATCCAGTCAGTCAGCGTAGAGCCCCGGCTTCTTGAAGAAGTCGGGGCTCTAATATCCCTCGCGTTTTGTATAGCAAACGATAAGACGATTAGGGCGATTATGGCGATTTGAGATTTGAGATTTTAGATTTTAGAATTGATCCAATGAATCAGCTTAGAGCCCCGGCTTCTTGAAGAAGTCGGGGCTCTAATATCTCTCGCGTTTTGTATAGCAAACGAGAAGACGATTAGGGCGATTTGAGATTTGAGATTTGAGATTTGAGATTTGATCCAGTCAGTCAGCGTAGAGCCCCGGCTTCTTGAAGAAGTCGGCGATCTAATATCCCTCGCGTTTTGTATAGCAAACGAGATAGCAAACGAGAAGACGATTAGGATGTTCTCAATCACCCAAACCATTGCTATTATTGAATTGGCCTTTTTGCTTCTTCCTTCTTCCTTCCGTTGTAGCTAATTTTTAGCGGGATAAAGGGGCGTGGGGTCGATCGAACCTGTGCGGTTGAGCGGCCAAAAACGCACAATTGCCCTACCGATGATATTTTGCTTGGGTACAAAGCCCCAATAATGGCTGTCACAGCTTGCGTTGCGGTTGTCGCCGAGCACCAAGTAAGAATTTGGAGCCACAACTACAGGCCCGTAGGGATACTGCGGAATTTCTTCAATATATTTTTCCTGTAGCGGCTGCTTGTTAATAAAAACTTTTCCGTCTTTGACTTGCACAGTGTCGCCTGGAAGTCCGATCACTCGCTTGATATAGGCATCTTTGATCGGTGGCGGCTGTCCCGTGCACAAACTAGCCGGGTCAGGAGGCATAAATACGATAATATCTCCTCGCTGGGGATCTTGGAATCGATAGCTTACCTTATCTATAATTAATCGATCGTTAATTTGTAAGGTTGGAAGCATCGAGCCAGTGGGAATGTAGCGAGCTTCGGCAACCAGGGTGCGGATGCCAAAGGCCAAAAATGCTGCTAAGCCGATCGTCTTAATTCCTTCTATCCAAGGATTTTCGGTGTCTTGCGGAGGTTTTTCGTCGGCTGACTTGTCTAGACGAGTCATAAGTATTAAGTGACTGGGCTGGATACAAATTATAAACTTAATTCAGAGTTTTTTCAGGAAATCTGCAAAATCTTTGCCGGCAGGGTGGGTTTTTGCATTTGCCCTGTTAATTGACGAGTTCAAAACCTCGATTTGTGTGCGAATAATTTTTTTATGACTCGCTGGAATGCCTACCCATAAAAAACTATTTGTTGCTTTACAGGAATCTGCCTGTCACTTCAAACCTGCCCAATAAGAAACCGGGTTTCTTACATAGATATATCGTCCTCAACCTCTTGTTTTTTGTATAAACCGGGTTGGCGAGCGCAAGTCCCATTCATATTTCTTACTATTAGCAGACCTATTTTGAGGATAAAATTTTTCCAGGCACACACACACACCACTCATTTAATTATAGCTTATGCCGACCACATCTAGTTTGTTAATCCGCCGCGCTCGCATTTTGTTACCCGACGGCGAGTTTTTGGTAGGGGACGTGCAAATCTGCGATGGCAAAATTGTTCGGGTTGCTCCTGAAATTGCCGCATCGGGCGATCGAGAAATAGATGCCAAAGGCTTAACTCTGTTACCCGGAGTAATCGATCCCCAGGTACACTTCCGGGAACCGGGTTTAGAACACAAGGAAGACTTGTTTACCGCTAGCTGTGCTTGCGCTAAAGGCGGCGTGACATCGTTTCTGGAAATGCCGAATACGCGACCTCTGACCACAACCCAAGCTGCCTTAGATGATAAACTCAGCCGCGCTGCCGAGAAGTGTTTGGTGAATTACGGCTTTTTTATTGGTGCAACGCCCGAGAATTTGCCGGATTTGTTGAATGCGAATCCGACTCCGGGAATTAAGGTGTTTATGGGTTCGATGCACGGCCAGTTGTTGGTGGATGGAGAGGAAAATTTAGAGCGAGTTTTCGCAAAGGGCGATCGACTAATTGCCGTGCACGCAGAAGACCAAGCTAGAATCAACCAGAGGCGTCTTGAATTTGCCGGGATTTCCGATGTTGCCGTACACTCGCAAATTCAAGACAATCAAGCAGCTTTATTGGCAACTCAACTAGCAGTAAAACTTTCTAATAAATATCAGCGCAGACTGCACATCCTGCACCTGTCTACGGGGGATGAAGCTGAGTTTTTGCGCCACGAAAAACCGAGTTGGGTGACAGCAGAAGTTACGCCGCAGCATTTGTTGTTAAATACCAGCGCCTATGAAAAAATTGGCAGTTTAGCTCAGATGAATCCGCCTTTGCGCCAACCCCGGGATAACGAAATACTTTGGCAAGCTTTACTCGACGGCGTAATTGATTTTATCGCCACCGATCACGCGCCGCACACATTAGCAGAAAAAGCTCAAGATTATCCGAATACGCCGTCGGGAATGCCGGGAGTTGAAACTTCTTTGCCTTTGATGCTGACGCAAGCAGTAGAGGGAAGATGTACAGTGGCACAAGTTGCTAATTGGATGTCGGCGGCCGTTGCTAAGGCTTATAAGATTCCCAACAAAGGGGCAATTTCTCCGGGCTTTGATGCAGATTTGGTATTAGTAGATTTGGATAATTATCGACCTGTGGTGCGAGAAGAAATGGTGACCAAGTGCGGCTGGAGTCCTTTTGAAGGTTGGAGTTTGACTGGGTGGCCCGTTGTGACTGTTGTTGGAGGAAAAGTTGTTTTTGAGAATGGTAAATTGGATACAAATGTGAGGGGAGAAGCTTTGACATTTGACGCTGAGCAAGCATGAATTTAGGTCAAGTGTTATAATTGGGTATTCCTGCATCGCAAAGGCGATTTTACCCATGCTCCTCGAAGAACTAGAAACACAACTCCTGGCCTTAACTCCGACTGAGAAAGCTGAAGTCATCCGGCTTTTAACCCAAAGTTTAAACAATAGTTGGCCAGGAATTACCAAAACTCCTGACGTGTGTGGTGGCGATGCTTGCATTGCCAAAACTCGCATCCCAGTTTGGCTGCTTGAAAGTTTTCGCCGTGAAGGTTCAAGCGATGCTGAACTTCTACAATTTTATCCCCATCTCAGCGCGGCCGATTTAGTCAATGTTTGGACTTATGCTGATGCACATCTGGAGGAAATCGAAGAAGCAATCTCCAAGAATGAGGAAGCCTGAGTCATGCTGAATTTGTATGCAGACGAACAATTTCCTTGGCCCGTTGTGCAATTGCTGCGCGCTTTTGGTCACAATATCCTGACTGTTCAGGAAGCAGGAAAAGCAGGAATTGGGATTCCAGATCAAGAGGTGCTAGCATTTGCTATAAGCAAAGATAGAGCTGTTTTGACATTAAATCGGTTTGATTTTATCGGACTGCACAACCGACAGCCAGACCACTCTGGTATTATTGTTTGTACCAAAAATCGGAATGTATAAATGTTGGCAACACGCATCAATGATGCTATTGCTGGTGAAGAAAGTTTGAGAGGCAAATTGATTCGTGTTAACCGTCCGCATTAAGTTCGCGCTGAGATGTTACACCATTCTCTCTTAACAGACAAGATGCCTGTTCCACAAAGAGTGAATTTTCTTCTTGTGGAACAGGCATCTTGCCTGTTCAGAAAAGGCTGAGTGAGAATGGTGCAACATCTAAATTAAATCGCCCTTTCTCACTTTTCCCATTCCCAATCCAATAATTCGCCATTACCAATTACTTCAGCTTGCCGCCCGTTATCTAAATAACTTAAAGAAATTTGCAAATAATTTTCTGGCTTGTACTGCAATCTTTCCGCCCATTCGATCGCCACAATTCCCAAATCCCTTTCTAACCCGTCCCAATAACTTTCTAAGTGCAAAGCCTCCGCTTCTTCGGGTTCCAGTCGATACAAATCTAGATGATACAGCGGAACTCGCCCAGCAAAATACTCGTTAATTAGCGTGAAAGTAGGACTCTCGATCGAGTCTGAGATTCCTAAACCTTCAGCGATGCCTTGAACCAAGGTAGTTTTGCCCGCACCTAAATCTCCTTGTAATAAGATTACAGTGCCGGCGGGGAGCGATCGACCTAACGCAGCACCAAACTTGCGCGTAGCCTCAGAATCTGGAAGCAAAGTTTTCATTTCAATAATTAGTCATTAGTCCTTAGTTATTTG
The DNA here is from genome assembly GCF_036704965.1 of Microcoleus sp. F10-B2. NCBI lineage: Bacteria > Bacillati > Cyanobacteriota > Cyanophyceae > Oscillatoriales > Microcoleaceae > Microcoleus > Microcoleus sp. F10-B2. The sequence continues at coordinate 97,138 of NZ_JAUBTB010000002.1, forward strand.
TTATTTGTTACTTGCTTGTGGCTGCTAATAACCAATAACCAATAAAATTAGTCAACACTCAACTGTCAGCATTCACCAGCTTAAATGTTCTGGGCGCGGCCGTACCAACGCAGCAACATTCCCGCCAACCTTTGAGAATTGTGCCGAATTAAACCCGTATTTTGATCTTCATCCATGACATTGGCGATGACAACTCGCCGCCCCAATTGCGTTACGGCTTCTCGATCGAGCACAACCGGATAAGAATTCTCCTGAGAATAGCGGATCAAAGCCTTTGCAGAAGGGACTTTTCCTTGAACTACTACAGCATCGAACAGCGGCCGGCCGCAAGCGCGGTCGATCGCCCGAATGTGGTCTGCAACGCTGTATCCGTCAGTTTCCCCCGGCTGAGTCATAATATTGCACACATAAATGCGCGGAACTTCGCTGTTGGCGATCGCATCAGCAATTTCCGGCACCAACAAATTCGGAATGACACTCGTATAAAGACTCCCCGGTCCAATAATAATAAAATCCGCTTCCCGAAGACCTTCCACAGCCCTAGGTAATGCCGGAGGATTAGCAGGATTACAGCCTATTTTGAGGATTTGCCCGTTAGCTTTTGTAATGTTGGACTCCCCCTCAATCCTGCGGCCGTCAGCGAGTTCTGCCCACAAAGAAACATCGCTCAGAGTAGCCGGCAGCACCTCTCCCCTCACTGCTAAAACTTTAGAACTCGCCGCGATCGCCTGTTCCAAATCTCCAGCAATATCGCTCATCGCCGTCAAAAACAAATTCCCAAAACTGTGACCCACCAAACCGTCACCAGCCCGGAAACGATATTGAAATAACTCAGTCAATAACTTTTCCTCATCTGCCAAAGCAGCCAAACAATTGCGAATGTCTCCCGGCGGCAATACCCCAATTTCCCGCCGCAGCCGCCCGGAAGACCCGCCATCATCCGCCACCGTGACAATAGCAGTGATTTTGGCGCTGTAATCCTTCAATCCCCTGAGCAAATTAGAAAGGCCCGTACCGCCCCCAAGTGCCACAATTTTCGGGCCGCGGTGCAAGCGGCGGTGGTTGAGGAGTCGATCGACCAATTCCTCATTCCCTTCGGGCATCAGCACTTGAGTAATAGAGTTCAAACTGCGAGTTTGCCCCCAAAGAATTAACAAAATCCCGCCAGCAATGATGATCGGCCCCGACACGTAATTGGGAATAACTTCCGCAATCCACGCCAAAAAATTTCTCAACAATTGCAATAAGAAGAAAATGGGAGTCATCCCAGTCCAAATCGCTAAACCCAAAGTGGCAAGTACCACGCCGCTAGCACTAATCAGCAGCCACCGTTTCACTAACAGTCCGGGGGCTAACCACTTAAACCACTGGTGAACTCGCCCGTTCCGCAAAGAAGGGGGGTAAGGATTTCTGGATTGGGCAAAAACCTGCTTGGCTTTAGCCAAGACGCGGAGGGCTTTAGGAAGTGAACTAATTGACATGGTTAATTAGTCTTAAGGGTATTGGAACAGCTCGAGCTGACAAATTTACAATACAAGAGAGTTTTGATTCTGGCAGTCAATTTAAGTCATTAGTCAATTAAAGTCATGAGTCATGAGTCATTAGTCATTAGCTAGACTGATGACTGAGGACTGACAACTTATTGATAACATCTTATGGTTGAGCCGCTAATCGAACTCAAGGGAGTAAGTAAGTCCTTCGGCCAGAACCCGATCCTCGATCGAGTCGATCTGAGGATTTATCGGGGAGAAGCCCTGGCAATTATTGGCCCTTCCGGGACGGGGAAGTCTACTATTTTGCGGATAATTGCCGGTTTGTTGGCCCCGGATGCCGGTGAGGTTTTCGTTCAGGGACAGCGCAGGGTCGGATGGGTGGACGACGTGGCAGATCCGATCGGAATTGGGATGGTTTTTCAGCAAGCGGCTTTGTTTGATTCGCTGACGGTGGAGGAGAATGTCGGTTTTTTACTTTACCAGCATTCTAAGCTGCCGCGCCGCCGCATTCGGGAATTGGTGGAGGAGAAGTTAGAGATGGTGGGTTTGCCGGGAATTGGCCAACGCTATCCGGCGCAGTTGTCTGGGGGAATGCGGAAGCGGGTAAGTTTTGCCCGCGCCATCATGGCGAATCCCGATAATGCTAGAGACAATCCAGAGGTTTTGCTGTACGACGAACCGACGGCGGGTTTAGATCCGATCGCTTCGACGGTAATTGAAGATTTAATCCGCGACTTGCAGGCGGCCCAAGGTGTTTGCAGCACTTATGCGATCGTCACTCACCAAGACAGTACCATCCGCCGCACTGCCGATCGCATCGTGTTTCTCTATCGAGGCAAAGTGCAGTGGGAGGGAACTGTTAATGACATTGCATCGACAGATAATTTGTTAATTAAACAATTTTTTAGCGGCAGTGTTACTGGGCCAATTCAAGCGCTTGGATAGTCAGCCAATTTTAGATTTTAGATTTTAGATTTTAGATTGAAATGACCGATGACCAATGACTAACGACTAATAACCAATGACCAATGACTGAGGAGAAAATATGCGATCGCGAACTGTAAGAGAAGGTTCTGTCGGGTTCTTAATTTTAGTAGGAATCGGTTTATTTGGCGGCTTAGTGCTCTGGCTGCGGGGCGTGCAGCTAGGGAACCGCAGCTACAAATTCGCCGTAGAATTTGCCAGCGCCCAAGGAATGCAAATAGGCACGCCCATCAGGTATCGCGGGGTTGCAGTTGGTAAAATTACCGCCCTCAAACCGGGTTCCAACGGCGTAGACGTGACGCTGGAAATTGCCCCCGGTACTTTAGTGATTCCCCGGGATGTTACGATCGAAGCGAATAAATCCGGTTTAATTGGCGAATCGTCGATCGACATTACCCCCAACTCGATTTTGCCAGAATCGTTACTTACCGCCAATCCCGTTAGTGCCGACTGTCCCCGTGAGATTATCTGCCAAAATTCGCGCTTAAAAGGTCAAGCTGGAGTCACTATCGACGAACTAATTAAATCCACAGTCCGCCTAGCTAATTTCTACACCGACCCCGCGCTGTTCAACAATATTAAATCCCTGGCAGAAAATACAGCCAACACAGCTAAAGGTGCAGCTAAACTCACTCAAGATTTATCGAATTTAACTCAAACGGCCCAAACCGAAATAAAAACTTTGAATCAAGCTGTCAGGGGAGACATTGGCAGCTTAAATCAATCGGTAAAAACAGAAATAGCCGGCTTAAATCAATCATTAAAAGGAGAAGCCAGCAGTTTAAATCAATCATTAAAAGGAGAAGCCAGCAGTTTAAATCAATCGCTTAAAGGAGAAATATCAGCAATCGCCGCTGATGTTTCTAAAGTCGCAGCTACGGCGGACACTTCCACAAAAGCCGTATCTACCGCTGTAATAACTTCTGCTAATTCAGTAAGTCAAGCAGCCAATCAAGTTACATTAACAGCCAATCAACTCAATTCTTTAGTCGCAACCAACCGCGCCAGTTTAGTTTCAACTCTGAATAACATCAATCAAAGCAGTCAGGAACTGCGGGTAGCTGTCAGCAGTTTGAGTCCGACAATTAATCGAATCAACCAAGGACAATTGCTGAACAATTTAGAAGTTTTATCAGCAAATGCTGCCCAAGCTTCGGGTAATTTGCGAGATTTATCCAGCCAGGTAAACAATCCCGCCACTTTGCTATTATTGCAGCAAACTCTAGATTCTGCACGAGCTACATTTCAGAACGTGCAGAAAATTACTTCCGACGTGGATGATTTGACCGGAGATCCGGCTTTCCGCAACAACATTCGCAGGTTGTTCAACGGATTGGGAGGCTTGTTGGGTTCGACAGAACAACTGCGACAGCAAGTTAAAGTGACTCAAACATTAGCTCCCCTTTCTCAGAAAGTAAATGCGAGTAAAACTGCCAGAAATCCATCAGTAGAGCCTGGATTTCCTCGCTTGCAAAAACAGCCAAAATTGCCTGTTATACCTTCTCAAACTGCAAGGTCAGTAGAACCAGTTGCTCCCCAAAATACCCCTTAAAATAGGGTATACTTGAATAACTGCAATTGCCGAATATTCGCGATCTACTCCAGTTAGTAACCAGCGCAATATGCACCAAAATTACAGCTAGTTAATAAGGTGCGCCTTTCGCACCCGGTATTAAAGTTATTGTCCAAATCCTATTAACAAAAAACTCTTTCTATCGCAACAAGGAAAACTAATGACGCAAACATTATCGAAACCGGACGCAACCAAAACTCAGTATACTGTAACTTGGGAAAAATTGCCAGATGACTTTAAATTACCAGACGAGCCTGTGGAAAACATCGACCAACCACTTTTAGCCGCCGCCCTCCGAGAAGCCTTGGATCTCGCCGGATTTATCCTAGCTTCAATGCTAATAGCTTCCAATTTTGGACTGTGTGCCAAAGTCAACGACAAAATAGTAGTAAAAGCCCCAGATTGGGTGTACGTTCCCTCGGTATTGCCCGCAGCACCAGGAGAAGTTCGCCGCAGTTATACGCGCAATGCTGAGGGAGAAGTACCCGCAGTAGTGATGGAATTTTTATCGGATACTGACGGCAGTGAATATTCAAATAAACCGACATATCCTTACGGAAAATGGCGGTTTTACGAGCGAATTTTGCAAGTACCGATTTATGTAATTTTTGAACCTAAATCGGGAGTATTGGAAGTGTACAGACTCTCGACTTCTGGAGAATACGAATTGCAAGAACCGGATGCTAATCAACGATTCTGGATAGAATCAATGGGTTTATTTCTGGGGGTTTGGGAAGGTGAAAAATCTCAGAGAACTGGTTATTGGTTGCGCTGGTGGGATGAGAATGGCAATTTGCTGCTGTGGGGTGCCGAACGGGTGGAACAGGAACGCCAGCGCGCCGAAGAGGAACGCCACAGGGCCGAAGAGGAACGCCACAGGGCCGATCGACTTGCAGCATACTTGAGAAGTCAGGGCATCGATCCCGATGGAGTTTGAGGGTGTAGGGTTCGCGCGATCGAACAAAAGTTAATAAAATTGAGAAAACAGTTGCGCTCTCAAAAGCTTAATCTAAAAAAAGGATAAGGAGAAAACATGACACAAACAGCAGTCAAAAACTCTGTCACCGATAGTTGCCTGACTCTAAGAGGAGTCAGTTGGTCGCAATTTGAATCGCTAGAAGCCGCTTTTGAGTCTGTCGGCGGTATCAAATTTGCTTACTTAGATGGAATTTTAGAAATTATGACAGTTAGCCCTGAACATGAAGAATCGAAGAGTACCATTGGTCTTTTGTTAGAAGCATACCTGAGAGAAAAGGGCATCCGATTTTATGTTAAGGGCGGGCAGACTTTGGGTAGTAAAGAACTGGGGGCGAGAAAGGAGCCTGATGAGTCATATAATTTGCAGACTAAAAAGGCAATTCCCGATTTGGCGATCGAAGTTGTATTCACCAGCGGTGGCATCGATAAACTTCAACTATACAAGCGGTTGGGCATACCTGAAGTTTGGTTTTGGGAAGATGGAGTGCTGAGTATCTATTATTTGAGGGAGGAGTACGAAAAAGTCGATCGCAGCGAGTTGTTACCAGAGTTAGACATTGCTTTGTTAGTGAGATATGTAACTTACTTCGATCAATATGATGCTGTTACTGAATTCATCAAGGCTTTGCGGGAATAAGATGAATTTTAAAGTGCGATAGATCGGGATTTGCAGTCAAAAATAGATAATACCAGAACCCCGAATTTTTTAATAAGTCGGGACTCTAAAGCACGATCTCGTTTTACGTTTAATTAAATTAACCTAATTAGTTGCAGAAAATAAGTTTATAATAGATATACAAATCACAGGAAGCACGGCCATGACAGCAGTCGTTCCCACCTTCACAACTTCTGAAATCGTATACCCTAGCGCTGATGGAGAACCAGTAGCAGAAACTTACGACCATCTTTACGCAATCTTAACTACTTTAGAAGTCTTAAAACAATACCTAGCAGACCGTCGAGCTACTGTTTTAGCAAACCAATTTTTATACTACGCTCAAGGTTTCCCAAAAGTCCGCGTAGCACCAGACGTGATGGTGATTTTTGATGTAGAACCTGGTGGCAGAGATAATTACAAAATCTGGGAAGAAGGGCAAGTGCCGAAAGTAATTTTTGAAATTACATCACCAGGTACAAAGTCGGAAGATCAAAATAATAAAAAAGATTTGTACGAGGGGATAGAAGTTCAGGAATATTGGTTGTTTGACCCGAGAGGTGAATGGATTCCCGAACAATTGCGGGGGTACAGACTGGGAGTAGAGGGGTATCAATTAATTAGAGATAATCGCAGCGAAGTATTGCAACTGCGGTTAGAAATAGAGGGAAAAATTATTGGGTTTTATCGGGAAGATAATGGAGATAAATTATTGATTCCCGATGAATTGGCTTCAGCTTTAAAAGCGGAACGGCAACGTGCTGAAGCGGAACGGCAACGTGCTGAAGCGGAAAGTCAACGGGCTGCTGAACTCGAATCTTTGCTAGCGCGGTATCGAGAGCAGTTTGGACAATTGCCGCAGGATAATGGCTAAAGACACAGGGGTGCGATCGCGCTTCACCGATCGAGATCGCCCGCGTGTTATTGTCACCTAAATGTCCTTGACAAATCTAAGTTTTTGTGTAGCGGGCTAGAATTGGTTTCAAATTTTAAATGGCGAAGAGCGATCGTTTTGCGATCGAACTTGGGCAATCTAGATATAGGCGCTTCTTGAGTGCCTGGAAAAAAGCGAGGCCAAGAGTTAGCAATGGAAAGTACACAGAAAAAATCTAGTGCTCGTCCGGTTCATCGGAGCGATCGAATTAAGCAGATTTTGACCTTAGTATCGATCATATCCTTTGGGGGTTCGACCGCGTTTGGACTCATAAATCTGTTCACCAGCGGTTTGAGCAGTCGGGACAACCAAAAGCATGCGCCTGTGGCAGTTTCTCAGGAGTCTTTGCTGGCAGCGCAGGAACGGGGATATGTAACCGTTTTGCAGCGGGAACCGCAGAATCAGACGGCTCTGGAGGGCTTGGCAAATGTGCGGTTGCAGATGAATAATAAGGTGGGGGCGATCGAGCCTTTGGAGAAGTTGGTGAAGCTAAATCCCGATCGGGGGGATTATAAGGAGCTTTTAGGGCAGTTAAAGTCGCAGGGTGAAGGAAAGAAGTAGAGATTAAAATGAGGAAATACCCAATATGAAGGTGATTATACTAACCGCTGGATATGGAAGGCGAATGCGCCCACTGACCAATAACACTCATAAAACTTTGTTAAAAATCAGTGGTAAGACGGTGCTTCAAAGAATTATTGATGCCCTGAGAGAATTGAATCTCACAGACATTACAATTATCACTGGCTATCGCGAATCTGAAATAAAAGCACACTTAACTAAAATTTATCCTTCTCTGGAGATCAACTATATCTACAACGAGCGTTACAGAGAAACCAACAATATTTATTCAATGTCCCTAGCTCTGCAAAATATGACGATCGATAGGGACATCTTACTGATCGAGTCCGATTTAATTTTTGAGCCTGCTATTATTGCCCGTTTACTCAATTCTCAGCATGAAAATGCAGCACTTGTAGACCGTTACAGAAGTGGGATGGATGGTACTGTGGTTACAGTGGATCCTGAACGGCACGCGATCGTTAGCGTCATCCCGCCCCACCTACAGGGAATTGATTTCGACTTCAAAGATAAATATAAGACATTAAATATCTATAAATTTTCGCAAGATTTTTGTAATAATACGTTCAAAAAATTACTGACCTACTATGCTCAGGTTATTGATGACAATTGCTATTATGAGTTAATTTTAGGAATAATTATATATATGCAAAAGGGTCAAGTCTTCGCTGAAATCTTAGAGGAAGGTGAAAAATGGGCCGAGATTGACGATCCTAACGATTTGAAAATAGCCAAATTTATTTTCGACAAGTCTTCCCAACAAAAAATTTTGGATAACTCCTATGGTGGATACTGGAATTACGATGTTTTGGATTACTGTTTCATCCGTAATATGTATTTCCCAAGCAGTGCCATTTTGTCGGAACTAAAGAATAACCTGACGAGCCTGATCCACAATTATGGTTCTACTCAAGCCATATTAAATCAAAAACTAGCCACCTATCTGTTATGCCAGGAAGACAAAGTTATCGTTCTCAATGGCGTGTCGCAAATTTATCCCATCTTGGAACAATATTTAGCGGGCAAACAAGCCCTCTTACCTTGCCCGTCATTTGCAGAGTATCCAAAAATTTTTCCCAAGGCAACTACTTATTTGGATCGAGTGGGTATAGAAGTTCCAGATATCCTTGAAAAAGTTAAGGAATGTGAGGTTCTTGTAATTGTTAATCCGAATAACCCCACTGGCTCAGTCCTGCCAACTCAGTGGGTCTATGATTTTGCTGCTGCACGTCCTGAGACTCTGGTAGTGCTAGATGAGTCGTTTATTGATTTTTCTGAACAGGGCAGCATTTTACCCATGCTGGAAGAAGCCCCACTATCTAACATAATTCTGCTTGCCAGCTTAAGCAAGACCTTAGGAGTGCCCGGGTTGCGGTTGGGGTATGTCTACTCTTCAAACTCAGCGTTCAACGCTTATGTACAAAGTAGAATCCCCATCTGGAACATTAATTCTGTGGCAGAATATTTTCTGGAAATAATACTGAAACACAGGGATGCAGTGCAAGCATCTTTTCGTAAAACAATTAGCGATCGCGAGCAATTTGCGCTTCAGCTTCAGACTCTACCTATAGTTGAAACCGTCTATCCCAGTGGAGGTAACTTTTTACTAATTTCCTTGCGATGCAGTTCTGCCTTAAGAGATCGGCTAACTCAGGGTTTGCTGTCAAAATATGCTATCTATGTCAAAGATGTATCAAATCGGTTTAATGATGAAAAATCTTACCTCAGATTGGCAGTTAGAGATGGAGCAGACAATCTGAAGTTCCTTCAGTGCTTCAGTGACATAGCAGCAGAACTCAACCTGTCCGCCTCAGAGGAAACAAAACTTCCCTGAAATACCACTAAGAGCGGTAGGGATTAGTAAAGAAAAGAAAGTGAACAAAACTGATAGAGGGGCACAGGAGGCACGTGATGCAGAACAACTGGCAGAAAATTTGGAATGAAAGGCAGCTAGAAACCACCGTAAAGTCTACTCTGCAACAGTTGATTGCAGTTGATGGCTTTGATGGAAACTGCGGAGGAATTGACGAAACTGCTTGGATGGAATATGTCGAAAGCCTGGCTGCCAAGCTGCAAATCACTCCCAAAGATTCGATATTTGAAGTGGGTTGCGGTGCAGGTGCTTTTCTCTATCCCTTCTACCAAAAAGGAAACAGAGTAGCGGGTATTGACTATTCAGAAAAATTAGCAAAAATTGCCCTCTATATTATGCCTAGAGCCGATATTAGTGTTGGTGAAGCTATTAATATACCAAACGAACCCACGTTCGATATTGTGGTAGCTAATTCTGTTTTTTTCTACTTTAACGATTATGAATATGCCGCCGGGGTTCTGTCTCATATGTTACAGATTGCTACTAAACGAGTAGGAATTTTTGACGTACCTGATTTGTCCAAAAAAGAAGAAGCTATCATTCTGAGAAAAGCCAAACTAGGCGAAGCTGAATATGAGGAGAAGTATAGGGGACTAGAACACTTGTACTATAGCAAGGAGTGGTTTCAGCAAGTGCTAGCGAATAAACCTGTTAAGGTTATGATTGAAGACCAAGCCATCACAAACTATGGCAATAGTCGATATCGATTTAACGTTTTTATTGATAAATTATGAAAAAATTAAACTCTAATCCAATTATTAACTTTCCGTCATTTTTTGTCAGCAAACCAGTGCGGGTAGACTTTATTGCCTATCACGATCTGCAAGCTGTGGCTGGAATGTCTGTGTTTGAAGAAATGAGTCAGCATTTTGACTGTCGCTGGCAGATAGGACCCTGCCAAAAACCAACTGGTGCAGAGGCAGCTATATTACTCGACCATACACAGCATCACCCGGAAATCCGCAAATCACCTGATGGTTATCAGTATTTATTTTATATGTCCCATGACCTGGGAGACTTAGATGTGTATGAAGTGGAGAAGCAACGCCTTCGACATTTTAATATTATTTTTGTTCCAAGCTCTTTACACCTAAAAAATGCTCAGAAGTCATTAAGTCCTAGTTATGCTCAGCCATCCTTGGGAACTAAAAGAGTGATTTTAGAAGTTGGTTGGCCGAAGTATGACCGCATGGAAGTTCCAGAAAAGTATGACAGCCTTCGGGAGCAGCTCGAAAATTTTTCTTACCCGCATACTGTTATATATGCTCCTACTTGGGCATATACTTGGGAGTGGAAAGAGATACTGCCTCGCTTATGTAAACTTCAGTGTAATGTGATTGTTAAAAATCACATTTATGTCAATCCCGGTCAAGCTTATCCTCAAGGTCACGAAAAAACCTATGAGGAATGTTTGCAATCTGCAAAGGAAATGGAGGAGTATTTATTTAGCTATAACAATCCAAATTTTCTTGTAGCTCCCCGCGAAATAAACATTTGTAGTCTTTTTCCTTTCGCGAACGTTTTGATTTCAGATCAGTCTTCAGTGACTCTTGAGTTCCTACCTTTTGGAATTTCTATTGAAACGGGACGATTTAACCCCAATCCCAACCAGATCCAACCTCAGTCTAGCCTGGTGTCTGATGTCATATTTATGCCCATTGAGAAGTTGAACCCGGTATTGGAATCCTCAGAATCTTTTAGAGAGTTTATTTCTCAACACTCAGACGCAAAAAGCCATAATTTTGTCAACCGTGGTCAAACTCCAGCAGGTCAACTGACCGCTCAATTAATTGACAAATACGTCTCTTTCTGGCAAGTGTTAACTAACCCAATCAAAAGCGCATCAGCATTTTCAGAGATGATGGAACGTTGGCGCGAGGGCCTTCTAACTGAGAGTTAATTACTGCTAAAGAAAGCAGTGCGTTTAAACAAAAGCTAATTCTACAAACACACAACTAATGAGAAGGTGTAACTAAAGATGACAATAACTAACTCTATTTCTAGTAAAACTTTTGAGAGAATTAATAAATTAATTGATGAATTGCCAGAAATTTATCAACCGATATACCTTCAAGGCGAGTTGATTAGAGAAGGGGTGAGACAGAATGATTGGGAACGTTTGGAAGTCATAAAAAAGTTAATCAAACCCGGACAGACGGTGTTAGATATCGGTTCTAATGTAGGTTTTTTTACTATAGAACTAGCTAAAATATTTCCTGAGAATGTTTTTGTTAGTGTAGAGAAACAAGTTAGCTATGCAAAGCTTCAAAAAGAATTATTGCAAGTAGAGAAGTTAACTAATGTTATTTTAATCAATTCAGAAGTTACTGTAGAGTGGCTTAAGGCAGCGTCGCAAGCGTGTACTTACTTTGATGTAACTCTATTACTGTCTGTTCTGCATCATATGAAGGATGCCAGCGAGTTTTTGCAAGAACTCAGCAAGATATCAAAATCTTTGATTATTGAACTGCCTAATCCCAATGAATCAAAAGTTTGCGGTAAGGAGATATTGAGAGAACAGTTGACGGTTGAAAAATTGAAGTTGTATAAGCCTATTTTTGAAAAATTGGATTATGAATCAACAACTCATTGCGATGCCGATCTGAAAAGAGAATTTTACTATGCAGATTCGCCTAAGTATCATAGAGAAAGTTGCTTCCCCTATATTGGGTATCCTGTGCAGCCTCGAAACTATCGTCTTCAAAACCTCAATGGAAAAAATGTACTTTATAAAGAACATCTGAACGAAACAATCAACTTAATACCAGGTGTACTGCTTTACGATCTTCATCAAATTGGAAGTATTTTATATCCAAATTTCAAAATAATTAGTTTTCAAATCGAGAAAGAGTTTAAGTTTTTAGATGATATTAGTAATTCTGAAGAGGCAAAAGTTGCTGATATCCGACCTTGGAATATTCTGTTTACCAGCGAAGGATTGAAGTTTATTGACTGCAAATATACCAGCGATCTCGACTATGATTTGATCTACGATCGAGATCGAGACTTGAAAATTATTTCTAACTATCTGGAGGCTATACTACCGTCCGGCGAGCTAGCAAAAATAGTTATTGATGGTGTATTTTTCCAACTTTATCGGACTGGAATTGCGAGAGTATGGAATTCTTTACTTGAAGTTTGGGCAAAAAACGGTTTTGCTAAACATTTCATTTTGATTGACAGAGGTGGTACAGCTCCTAAAATTCCTGGCATTCAGTATTATTTTGTACCCCCTTACGACTACAATCGGACGGAACTCGATCGGGCAATTCTTCAGGAAGTTTGCGATGAAGTCGAGGCAGACATCTTTATTTCTACCTACTATACAACCCCTGTATCAACGCCTTCTGTGTTTATGGCTTATGACATGATTCCAGAAGTTTTAGACGTGAATTTAGATGTTCCCATGTGGAGGGAAAAACACTATGCTATCGGCCAGGCCACTGCCTATATTTCTATTTCAGAGAACACGGCAGGCGATTTGGCAAAGTTTTTCCCAGGAATTCCTAGAGAATGTATAACTGTAGCTCATTGCGGAGTTGAAGCTGTTTTTTCGCCAGCGAGTCCAGCAGAAGTTAATACTTTTAAAATAAAGTACGGTATTTCAAAACCTTATTTTATTTGTGTTGGATGTCGTCCAGGACATAAAAATTCTATTTTATTCTTCCGGGCTTTTTCTCAACTTGCCACTAAACATGGATTTGAAATTATTTGTACTGGGAGTGGAGTTGTATTAGGAGAAGAAATGAGGAACTATACTGCCGGAACAGTTGTGCACAACCTGCAACTGAGTGATGAAGAGTTGAGCTTAGCCTATTCCGGTGCTGTTGCGCTGGTTTATCCCTCTCAATATGAAGGATTTGGCTTGCCTGTACTTGAGGCTCTCTCCTGCGGTTGTCCTGTCATTACTTGTCCTAACGCCTCAATTCCTGAAGTAGCCGGAGAAGCTGCTTTATATGTGAACGATGATGATGTTGAGGGTTTAGCAGATGCACTTTGTGAGGTACAAAAACCGAAGGTACGCAATTCATTGATTGCTGCTGGGTTTGAACAAGCTAAAAAGTTTTCTTGGTCAAAAATGGCTCAAACAGTCTGTTCAGCTCTGATTGAAGCGACTTTAGTGAGTTTAAATTTGAAAGAAATTAACTTAATAATTTTCCCCGATTGGACGCAGCCCGAAGATTCTCTTTTTTTAGAATTAGAACGAGTAGTAAGGGCGATCGCAACTCATCCCAACAAAAGTCAAGTAACTCTCTTAGTAGAAACGAGCAAGATTTCTGAGGAAGATGCCAATCTGGCTTTATCAAGCGTGGCGATGAATCTTTTAATGGAGGAAGATTTAGATGTTTCCGACGGTCCCGAACTTGCACTCATTGGACTGTTAAGTGAAATTCAGCGCTCGGCTTTGATACCTCGAATTCACGGTAGAATTGTGTTGGATAATGAGAATATAGAGGCGATCGCCCAGGCCAAAGCGGAGAATATAACGTTACTTGAATTAGACAGTTTAAAAATATAAAATTCAATCCTCTGTTTCCCTGAGTGCTTGTTTCTACAACATCTAAATTTCCTCATCTGTTTCTTGTGACACCGCAGATAACTCTGCTTCTAATTGCTCGAACGTTGGTAAATTACTTTGCAGATGTTAAGGAATGTGTGCAACAACCTGTTGCACAAATAGTATCAATGATTTTTCTCCACATATATCTGCCACATCTGCTCGTAAGCTTTCTCAAGCTCTCGCGTAAATTGCTTGCCATTCCACAAGGGAGCTGTTTGTCTAGACTGTCGCAGTTTCCACGATATTTGCTGTCGCAAAACAGCGTCTTTTCCTAAACGGATTCCCCATTCGACATATTCTTCGTCTGTCCAAGCTATACCTTCGGAAATACCCGCATTCATCATCATCGTGTAGCTGTTACGAGCTGCAAACTGCTCTCCCACTCGCGTTACCATCGGCACGCCCATCCACAGCGTTTCCATTGTTGTGGTGGCTCCGTTATAGGGATAAGTATCTAGCACCACATCTGCTATTCCCAAATTCGCTCGGTGTTCTCCCTCCGTGCCTGTCAATTCTAAAAATCTCAATCTATCCGGTGCCACTCCCTCCGATTCTGCAACTTCTAAAAAAAACTTTTTGAGAGATTCTTGCTCTGCCAAACCTTTAACTAAAAAATAACTATTGGGCACTTCTTTAATAATTCGCAGTTGCAGTCGCGCCGTATGGGGATTATACTTATATCCTCTCTGAGCGCTCAAATAGATAACAGCATCACTGCCAATATCCAATTTGTCGCGTCGCAAGGTAGGTATGCCTAGCTCAAAACCATCAACTGCTATGTAAGTCTGAGGCAAACGCCAGATTTTTTCCTGATAATAATCTTGAGCTGCTTCAGGTAATACGTAAGGGTCGGCAATATAGTAATCGATATTTGGAAGGCAAGAAGCGTCCCACCCTAACCAAGTCACCTGCACGGGGGCTGGTTTAACCGCCAAAATTTCACAAGAATTGCTTATAGTAATACTGTCGAGATCGACTAAAATATCAATTTCATCTTCGTAAATTTTTTCAGCAGTTTCGCAACTATCTATGCCTAACTTATAGGCTTTATCAACTTTGCTGACGTACCAATCTTCTAAGTTATCGTGGCTCATTTTAGAACCAAACAGATAAGCACTGACTTCAAATCGATCTCTATCTCGGTACTCAAATACCCACCGCGCCAACCAACCAACAGAATGGTTTCGCAGGCAATGAGACAAGTATCCAATTTTCAAACGCTTATTAGGAGTATTGATTTTAATATATGCCGATTTTGGCTGCCGATATTTCTCTATTAAATCCTTTCTATAATTTTCAATATTTAATGAAGCGAGCTGACTTACTTGACGCCTAATTTGGATATTTTCCTGAGCCAGATCTTGAACATAGGGGAAAAAGAATACAGAAATATATAAACGAACAGTAGCAAACGGAGGTATGGATGTTGGTTGTTCTGCTAGTATAGACGTTAAGAGGAGCTTCTGGGTTTCTAATGCCAAACAAACTTCATCCCAGCGACCGCCCTCTCCCATCAAAGCACGTACTATCGAGAAATTAGCATAAATTTTATTGGCTAATCCTTCCGTGAGTGAATAGTACAACTTAGCAGTTTCTATTGCTTTAGAATGTTCGCCACAATCTTGATAAAACGAAGATAAAGTACCCAGTAGTTCAGGGTCTTTAGGTGACAGGCGCAAGGCTAGTTCGGTGAAGCGTGCTGCTAACTCTGGTTGCTTTGCACAGTGGCAAATATCATAAACAAATGGAACTAAAATGCTCTGAAAATATTCCGTATCTTTGACATGCTTTATACAGGCTTCTGTCAAGTCAAATGATGAAGGATAAAGAGGAGCTCTGTCCAGGACGTTCTTCAAAACTTGCATTAATAGCTCAAAGTCCACATCCTCCGGTGATTTTGATTTGAGCAACTCAATGATGCCTAACTCTATCAATTCCTCCCCACTATAAGTTTCCAGCATGGTGGATAACCCTATGGAATGCAACAAGTTATTGATATCTTTAGGATTAATTTCTCTGATGTGTTGCCGAATTGCCCATGCTACCTTATATTCACCCAAATCGCGCTGCCTGTCAGCCTCTGTTTGTAGAACTTCTATTAGTTCATGAGTCCAAGACTCTATTTCTTCAGATTCTCCCTCGGCCATTGCCAGCAGCCAAGTAGTCTGAGCTTCCGCCTCTTGTCCCTGCAATAGCAACATTAATCCTAGCTGCCAGTAATGTGACTTGACACTTGGTTCGCATTCAATTGCCTGTTCGTAGAGGTTGGCAGCCTGGATATAATTTCCTTGAAGCAGAAATTGATAAATTTTTTCCTGCCAATCTGATTCTAAAGTCGATAAATTACTGGAAAACATACCTGTAGCCGCTCAAAAATAGTATTTAAATATTAGACCTCTTCCCAAAGACTTATTAAGGGCAGGCAATATGCCACCCCAAAAATAATTAGGGAAGATATTTACTATATAAAAGCAGGTAGTCCATACAGGTCTACCCGCTATCCTGAACCCGAAATTACGGTTAAGTTCGGAAACTACTTGGTCACTAACTTGTCAGTACCCGTGCAGGTTACACCTGTGGTTCCATAAGTTGGGGCCGTAGCATTACCCGTGCTGGCGCTTTCACAAAGTATGCTCTGGGTGGTTTTTGCTTCACCTGCCTCAACCAGTCCTACACCGCCGGCATATCCTTTGAGAGAAGCAGTATTAGTAGGGTTTGCCAGGGCACTAGCATTTGATGCTGTAGCAGTTACAACGTAGCTGTAGTTTGTGGTAGTAGTTTTCAGACCAAGACCTAAAACTTGAACGTTAGCCCCAAACTTAGTATTCTCTGCGTAGTAAGCCTGCTGACCCTTGTTAATTGAACTGACATACTGTTTGCCTTCAGACTGCTTGGCTTTATTGGCTTGGTTGAGGAAGGCGGGTAAAGCGATAGCGGAAAGAATACCGATGATGATGATCACAACCAGCAGTTCGATCAGTGTGAAACCTGCTTCCTTTTTTCTTTTGTTGATGTGTTGCAGGAATTTGGTTTTAAATTCAGTCTTCATAATTTTTTTCTCCTTGAGGGGGTGGGATGCTCGTTTCTAACTCTTATATGTAACTTACCCAGTTTCCTCAGGTTTGCTATCATCCCGTCCCTTTTTTTTTTGAGGTTCGGCGGCTAACGCTCCAAAAGCAAGTACATAAAGACTTCTAGCCTAGTCAACAGTTCCTTGACTTCATCAAAGGCCGTCTCCTGGGCTGCGGGTTCTAGATTAACAGCAGACTCGGCCCTAATCTGTAGCCACTTCTGGACTAGCGACACCACAGACTGCGGCCCATCCCACAGAGGTAACAAGCAAGCCGCCATTGTACCCTTGATCGCCACCGGCGCTAGAGTTGGCACAATAATATAACGGCTAATCTCAAACGGCGTCTGGCTCTCAATGCAATTACTCAAGTCTTCCCTAATCTGGGAAGTCCTCAGTTGAGGGTGCAGGTGTACCCGTGCTTCCCGCCATTGAGCTTCCGTCCATTCCGCCACTGGCACAAAAGCCTGAGTTCGATTTGGATGGCCGCACCAGAAATCAAACAAACGGTGCAGGGGATGTAACAAGTCAAATAAATGCAGTCGCTCTTCCAGAGAAGCTTCTGGCAGACTCATCGCCAAAAACGGAGGCAAATCATCAGGATCTTTGAACAAATCCATCAACTCCCACCTGCGCCAAGCCACCATACTGATAAACTCTAAATCAGCACCTCTCAACATAGCAAACACTTCAGGAATGGTACAACCTTTATCACCCACTAATAAATAGTTAGCCATAATCCATGCCTCATCAAAAGCGCGAGCGGAATTCCAGGTTAATGCCTTAAGCCCTACTTCGTCTTGTAATGCTTCCATTGTTTCCCGGACTATTTCTATCTCCAATTCACCCGGAGAGCCATTCATTAATCCCATTGTTTTGAAAGCAGCTTGAGCGCGAAATAATCCTGCTCTAGCATTTGAACTGTGAAGGTTGGTGCGGATGATGCCATCGGGAGCGAGAACAGATTTCATCGCTTGCAATTCAGCAATAGGATCGGGCAAGAGATACAGAACTTCGTCAGCATTGATATAGTCAAACTCTAACCCTAAACTTGGCAAATCTTCTATCTTCAAAGCATAAAACTCTGCATTAGCCACCCCATGATACTGTAAACGTTGGTCAGCTAGTTTCACAGATTCTTCGGATAAATCGATGGCTACTATTTTGGCTCCTGGATTGGCTATAGCTAAAACCAAGGATTTATAACCGGTGCCGCATCCCGCATCGAGGATTACTTTACCAGAGGTATTAATTATTTTTCTATTTCTGAAGTAGTAAGCAGTTACAAGATTATGAAGGTAGAGCAATTCACTGTTGTCTTTTGGAGATTGTTCCAGCGGGATTCTGGGATAAGGAGTATTGTCAAATTGCTGGCGAATGTTTTGTATTAACTCTAAATTTTGGTGATCCATTTTCAATTACACTCAATGCTGGCAAGTTATTCTAGTATCTCAGAAAATAGCCGATCGCCCGCCCGGCCGCAACACATACTTGCAATAATAGTCTGAAACGCCCGCCCTAACCAGAAATCCCCCTCCTAAACTCCCTCATCGCTTCCACACTCGAAGCCATCAGCAAGCAGCGACGCAGTAAATTAATATCTAAATTTGGCAAAACAACACTTGAAGAAATTTTTTCATAACCCTCAGAACCCAAGCGATACATAGCCAATACACCATCCTCCCAGAACCAGACTTCAGAAACTCCCAATACTCGATAGCGCTGCAATTTTTTGACAGTACCGCTAGTGAAGATAACTTCGATACATAAATCTGGGGGATAATTTGGGGTTATGCGTCGGCCAATAAAATAAGATTCATCAGCTTGTGCAGATACTACCCCTTCCTTTTCTTGGGTAAAGCTTCCCGTAGGGGCAAACTCAATTTCATTTTCGGCGCAGTAGATAGCCAGCAGCGTACAAATTGTCCGACTAAAAAATTCGTGTTCTGGGGAAACTGCCAATATTTCTACCTCTCCTTTGTAATAAAACAACCTCGTCCCTGGGGAGTCAGAAAACCCCTGTTCAATTAGCTTGAACTGTTCCCAGCTAATCCCGGACTGAATGAACCGTTGGTCTAGTGGCTGTAAGAGTGTCTGTGCCATCATGGGAACCTCAATCAATTTCTGGGTTTAAAACAACATTCATAAAGCATTAAATACTGTTAACGTTATTTCTGTGATAAGTTTAGATTGCCTTTTTTGCCCAAGGTGCGATCACTCGATAAGTAGATAAGCTGTTCTGCATTTAAATTATATGTCAAAAAACAATCAAACTCTTGTTGGGTGGGCTTCTAGCCCGCCCCGAATATACAATTTAAATTCGCGACAGCTTACTAGACTTTCAAGTCGGCATAATGTCGTCGAGTCTCAGTTGTAAATTTGGAAACAGGTAAGAAAAAATAGTATCTCCCAAGCGATATTGTTGCTGCTGGTATGAACCATTAACTAACTGGCACACCGTGAAAGTCGGTTGCTTTGGGTTGCCGATAAATTGCCAACCACCTAAGCCCCGAAAGTCCACAATCCAATATTCGGGAATATTCAAAAAAGCGTATTCTTCCACTTTTCTGGCATAATCATCTTGCCAATTAGTGCTGACCACTTCAGCAACAAGCTTAATTGTACTACCGTTACAAATAACTGGTTCTTTTTGCCAAAGGGGTTCTTGACCGAGTTCTGATTTATCTAAAACAACTACGTCAGGACGCAGCGCTGTAGCTTCAGCATATAGTGGTTTGATTAGACAATTTTTAGGCACCAACCAGTTGAAGTTATCCCGAAAGATTTCGACATAGATTCTACCCGCAATACTCCCGGCAACAGCTTCGTGAGGGCCAGTAGGTTCCATGTCTCTGAGTTCTCCGTCAATTAGTTGATAGCGTGTATTATCCCCATATTGGGCGATAAACTCCTCCAAGCTAAGTAATTTGGGTGTGGTGTACGTCATAGATCGTGTTTTAACGGGATGTAACTTAATTGTAAGTTTAGTTAAAATCGGCTATCTGGCAAAAAAACCAAGGTTTGGTACTTTGCTCTCAATCCTGCTCTTCTCCTAATCTTCTATTACTTCCGGGCTTAGCACAAACTTGCGATAATAGTCTCAATGCCTCATTATACAACCAACTACGATATCCATGAACACCAACATCAGCCCCATCCTCAAAGTATTTACCCTTTCCGCCGCCCTTTCCCTAGCCATCAAGTACGCAGGGCCTAGCTTATCCATACCCTCTACCGACCTCAGCGCCCTAATCGCCGTCTTTACCCCCAGTATCATCTTAGCTGCCATCCTCGGCTGGCGATCGCGCCAACAGCAGCAGTAGAGACGCCATCAAAAAGTGCGATCTACACTAGGTCTAAAGACTCTGTTTTTGCCCAAATCTTAATTCCTCGTACAGCTTATCAAAACCAAATTTGAGGCACTCACCATGATTCAAATCCTACCCGAATTAGTAACATTCGATGAATTCATTGACTGGTATCCTGAGAATTCAGGATGTCACTATGAACTAGACAACGGAGAAATTGTTGAAATGCCAAAAGCAACAGGCAAACATTCTAAATTGACAGGTTTTCTGCTCGCTGAACTCAACTTTGAAATCAGACGGCTACAACTACCCTACTTTATCCCCAAAGAATCCGTCATCAAACCGATGCGCGAGGAATCGGGGTATGAACCAGATATCATTGTACTTAACGAACAAACCATTGCAAACGAGCCGCGATGGGAAGAAAAATCATCAATTATCACAATGGGTTCATCAGTCCCCCTAATCGTCGAGGTAACTAGCACTAATTGGGGGGATGATTATGCCCTAAAGCTTGAGGCATATGAGTCAATGGGTATTCAGGAATATTGGATTATAGACTATCTAGGATTGGGCGGCAGACGGTTTATTGGCAACCCCAAACAACCCACGTTTTCGATTTACCAACTAATTGACGGGGAATACCAAGTCAAACTGTTCAGAGGCAGCGAGGGTATTGAGTCCCCAACTTTCCCGGAATTGAAGCTGACAGCGCAGCAGGTGTTCGCAAAAAGTAATTGAGGAGGCTGCTTATGCTGATGTCCGAGTAGGGGTATCCGATTAAAGATGCGATCGCGCGCATCTAAGGTATCTTATAGAGGTGCGATTTATCGCTTCAGGGCTGCAGAGCAATTACCAAGCAGCAATTCCCAATACCCTATTCCTCAATCTAAAATCTAAAATCTAAAATCTAAAATCTAATGAAGCTAGGACAGTGGATGGGCTTATTAGCCCTCATCGCATCTTGTTACATCCTGTGGCAAATCAGGCAGGCCCTACTGCTGCTGTTTGCCGCCGTCGTCTTAGCCACCGCCTTAAACAGACTAGCACGGTATTTACAAAAATTCGGACTCAAAAGATCGATCGCCGTACTGTTATCAGTTAGTTTCCTAGTCCTCATCTTCATAGGATTATTCCTAATCATTGTACCGCCCTTTGCCCAACAGTTTCAACAACTTACCCAAAGAGCCCCTCAAGGAATAGAAAGATTAAATCAGTGGATAGATCAATTTGAGGGTCGCTTTTCAGGACAATTTGGTCAGCGGCTACCAAATCTTGATGTTAACGACATCATGCAACAACTGCAACCTTTATTCAACCAACTCGTCGGCGGTGCAGGAGCTTTTGTAGGCAACACATTAGGTGTTATTCTCAGCTTTTTGCTAGTCATAGTTTTGACATTAATGACATTAGCAGAACCTCTCTCTTACCGCAAAGCATTTATACAACTTTTTCCATCTTTTTATCGGCGGCGAATAGATGGCATCTTAGATGAATGCGAGATAGCGCTCGGTAGATGGGTAATCGGCGCTTTAATTAGCATGAGCGTCATCACTTTCCTGAGTTTAATTGGTTTGTCAGTATTGCAAGTTCCCCTAGCTCTAGCCCACGCTGTTTTAGCCGGCTTGCTGAACCTAATACCCAATATCGGGCCTGGTTTGAGCGTCATTCCCCCAATGACGATCGCACTTTTAGACTCTCCGTTAAAATCCGGTTTTGTCCTAATCCTTTACTTTCTAATTCAACAATTTGAAAGCAACCTCCTCACCCCTTACGTTATGGCGCAGCAAGTATCACTGCTGCCAGCAGTAACATTAATAGCTCAAGTATTCTTCGCCACCTTCTTTGGATTTTTAGGCTTATTGCTAGCTCTCCCCCTCACCGTTGTAGCTCAA
The DNA here is from genome assembly GCF_036704965.1 of Microcoleus sp. F10-B2. Classification (NCBI taxonomy): domain Bacteria; kingdom Bacillati; phylum Cyanobacteriota; class Cyanophyceae; order Oscillatoriales; family Microcoleaceae; genus Microcoleus; species Microcoleus sp. F10-B2. The sequence goes on from NZ_JAUBTB010000002.1 coordinate 119,044, forward strand.
GTTTGGATTAGGGAAGCCCTAATTAAAGATATTCTAAACCAGTGGAGTGCCAGCCCTAAAACCTTAGCAGCAATAGATTCTGCTATCCATGAAAAACATGAATCTATAGGAGTCGCCGAAAGCCTGCCAGAAAAATATTTACCAGAACAGAAACCAGACATCCCCGATCATGCTGAAAATGAGGCTCCTGAAAATCAATAGTTAAGGTTCATAATGACTTCAGTCCCGATTCATTGCCAGTTATACGACAGAAGTATTCACTATAAAATTAGGAAAAATGTGGTACTAACACTCTCAACTAACTATCTTCAAGCATCGCATTTTTTACCGTATCTCTGCCGGCGCTAAAAAGCTGTTGAACACTCAAATTAAACTGCCCACATGTGGGTGAGACAACCCTATCACTACCCCGAAACAGACTGACTTGATACTCACCGTCAATCAACTGGTAAACAGAAAAAGTAGGTTGTTTCGGATTGCCAATATAGCGTCTGCCGCCAAGTCCCAAATAGTCCGCAATCCAGTATTCAGAAATGCCCAAAGCTTCGCAGTCAACCAATTTGTAGCCGTGATCGTCCCGCCAATTGGTACTGACAACTTCGACAATTAGCCGGACAGAACTACCCATTGTAATGATAGATTCCTTTTTCCATCTCGGTTCGCTGTCCGTCCCTTGCCTGTCCAAAACGATCGCATCCGGTTCGTAACCAGATAACTCATTATCAGCTTTGACAACGCATTCCTTGGGAACGAAGCAGGGCAACCCTAGCCTCTCGATTTCAATCCCTAGCTTCAGGCAGAGGAAGCCGGCTGCTTCTGAATGTTCTCCGGTTGCTTTAGGCATTTCAACAATGGCTCCATTGTGCAATTCGTAACGGTTTTCATAATTTTCAGGATACCAGTCGATAAATTCATCAAAGGTGACTGGTTTTAATATCGCTTGAGTCATGGCGATCGCTCTTTATTTTATTTATAATATAATCCTGATATCTGTTATAGCATTTTGCGGTGTTATCAAACCGAGGTCGATCGCCAAAACAGCATTCGCTCGATCGACATTCCATCAATCCAAAATCAAAATCACTCCAAAATCAATCAATTGAAAATCTAAAATCTAAAATCCAAAATCTAAAATAGATGAGATCGATCGACGAAATCAACGATAAAATCAGCCAGGGCAAAGCCACAGTCTGGACAATCGAAGAACTCAAAACTAGAGTTCAAGAAACCAGCATTACCCAAGCAGCCCAAGAAGTCGATGTGATTACCACCGGCACCTTCGAGCCCATGGAATCCTCCGGTGCAATCATCAACCTCGGCCATACCGACCCGCCGATCAAAATCCGCCAGTGCTGGCTAGACGGCGTTTTAGCCTACTCCGGCTTCGGGGCAGTAGACCTGTACCTGGGAGCCACCCAAGTAGCCGAAGACGGCGAAGAATCGCGCGAACGGGGCGGCGGACACGTCATCGAAGATTTAATAGCAGGCAAACCCGTACAATTGCGCGCCCTCGGACAAGTAACAGACTGCTACCCCCGCGCCTCCTTTGAAACCACGATTACCCGCGATACCATCAACCAGTTTTATTTATTCAATCCCCGCAACGCATATCAAAACTTTATTGTTGGCGTCAACGGAGGCGATCGCCCGCTGTTCACCTACCTCGGCCCCCTGCAACCAAACCTCGGCAACGCCGTCTACTCGAACCTTGGAGCCATGTCTCCCCTGCTCAACGACCCCGACCTCGAAATCATCGGCATCGGCACCCGTATCTTCCTAGGAGGCGCTCAGGGCTACATCACTTGGGAAGGAACCCAGCACTTCCCGCTACAAAAACGCCAGCCCAACCGCACCCCCATCGGCCCCGCTGCCACCCTCGCACTCATCGGCGACGCCAAACAGATGAACTCGAAATGGGTGCGCGGCTGCTGCTTCAAAAACTACGGCCCATCCCTGATGCTGGGAGTCGGCATCCCCTTTCCCGTCTTAAACGAAACAGTCGTCGCCCACTGTGCAGTATCAGACAAAAAAATAGTAGCGCCGGTGGTAGATTTCTCTATCCCCCGGCGCGTTCGTCCCACATTCGGTTTAGTCAGCTACGCTCAATTAAAGACTGGCCGCATCCTGATAGAGGGCAAACCTGTACGGGCCGCCCCCCTTGCGAGTATGTTTCTCTCCCGGCAAGTAGCATTGGAATTGAAGCAGCAAATTGAAGCGGGTCAATTTACCCTCACGGCCCCAGTTGCTCCCCTACCCACCGACAGAGTATTTCTCCCGCAAGATTTGTGGGGCGCCCAAGTGAGGCTGGAATAAAGGATTTTAGATGGGCGATTTAGCGGTTTTAGATTATTTGTGGACGCACAAAGTCCCAGAAACCGGGTTTCTTGTCGCTAGCCCGGGCCTGAAAGCTTAGGTTGTTGGTCAAGAAACCCGGTTTCTGATCCTGGCGAGTGCGTCCAGGATTCTAGATGTTCGATTGAAGAATTCTGGTAAAAAACTGCACGCATGGGAAACTGATGCACTCACCTAAAATCTAAAATCTAAAATCTAAAATTGGTTCATTCCTCGATCGGCTTAGGCTTCTTAACCGGCTTAGGAAGAGGTTCCTTCGGGACAGGCGGTGCTGCTGCTGCTGCGGACTTGATGGTAGGACGCCCTACAGGAGCACCGTCACCGCTAGGCCTAGGAGTAAACGGACGCTTCCCTCCTCCTTTGAAACCACCGGGCGGCTTGCTGCCAGGGGGGAATTTCCGCTTTTTAATCGGCAGGGCACCAATATTATTAGCCTGCTCAATCATCAGACTGTCAGCTTTCAATTTGACGTGGAAATCCCAAAAAAACCCGATCGCTTTTGTCGCTAAATCTCCCTTGAGTTTCAACTTAAAAAACTTCATCTTGTCGTCATTCTTGCGGGGAGCTTGCTTGATTTTGACGATGACATACTTTTCTTGGTCTTGGGATTGATAAATCACCTCACCTCTAATCGAAAAATAGCCATCTTCAACATCAGGTTCCGAGGGAGGCAAAGATGCGGTAGATGCTTCGCCGCTAGCCTCAATCTCCGCTGCTTCCTGACTTTCCTCGTCAGAGGACGGTTCGGGAGATTTTTTGAGCGTTTCCGGCTCCCAAACCCCCATAATTTGGGCGTGCAAGTTGCCGTCTTCTTGCCTGGTGCGGGGATAGACCACCCACAGGTGTTCTTGTTCCAGATCCAGGTGATTTTTGACTAAACTCATGACTCTACCCAGCAAAACTGCGTCGATGGCAGTTCCGTCGGCAGCTATCAGCATACCCCGGGTGAATTGCTCTTCTGATGGCGTGTAGCGGCCCCGCACCAAACCAACAGCTCGGTACTGTCTGGGTTCGCTGGGGGGGGGAATGGGATGTTGGCGCATGACCGAGGGTATGTCCTCAGCGGCCTGACTTTCGTTAGCGGCAGGCTCGGCGTTTGCCGGCGGTGCGACTGCTAGGGCTGGAGTATCGCTGACAGGAGTCGAAGACGCTGCTGGCGCCGGGGGTGCAGGAGCATTGCTGGGCTGGTCTTGTGGCTTTGTTTTGTCCTTGTCGGGGGCAGAACTGTAGCGGGGTCGTTGCAGCTTATCCTTGGACGCTGGGGCGTCTGTTGGCGCTGGCGGTTGATTTTGGTCAACAGGTGCAGCCAACGCCGAAGGCACCGGACTTTCGTCTGGTGTCTCAGGAATGGAATCTGTATCTTTAGGCGGATTGACGGCCAGTTCGCTGGGCTGAGCCTTGCGAGTTGAAGTAGATTTGGACGATTTGGAAGACCGGTTGGGAGAGGGGTTCATAAAAACTCCTTGCAGCGGAGACACATCCCTTAAGGGAAATTAGGAATAAACTGAAGAAACTGCTTTAAAAACTACTAGCACCTGACAGGCGGGCTTGCGCCCGGAGGTCTGGTTGTGACCCGTCAACGCCAACTTTCAACGCTACGAGTGCCGATCGGTTCTCTGGCTGCTAAAATCCTTGCGAGCAAGAACTTTGGGAGTTGCTGAGCGATCGATCCAGCCATAGCGCTGAGTTGGAGTTGCTGGCTAATAGAATTTAGGATATTCAGCTTGCCTATTTTACTTAATCCAATTACCTAACGGGCTGATCCGCCATATTTTCGGTAATTTTTAGCTTGACCAGACTAAATTGGACAGACACCGCAGCGCTTGGGACTGCGGGTCTGAGTGTCCAAAATTGTTTAGCTAGCATGGAGTTGTGGGTCTGTTACCATATTAGCTGCAAGTAAAAGGCTGCTTTGTCAGTTGGGACTTTGAAGTTAAGAACTTTTATGGTTGCATGGATCTAGTTAAATGGCAGACGCCCCCGGGCGATGCGTTAATTCTTAGAAAATAGTAGATTTTAAGCTGGGATAGTTGAATTATGGAAAAAGCAAACAAGCGTCGTGGGTTGATTACTGTGGTGGTGGTGCTGTCGCTCATCGCTTTTTTGGGATTTTCCCTTGTGCCAATTTTGGACAGTATTCTCAAGGCCAGCCAAGCCCAAAGTACGTCAACTCCAACGCCTACTCAAACGGCGCAGTCAGGGGAGAAGCAATCAGAGTTGCTGCAAGCTCAGGCGAGGGGGTACGAATTGGTTTTGCAGCGGGAACCTGACAATGTAACGGCTTTGCGGGGATTGTTGCAGGTGCGGCTGGAGTTGATCGGACAAGGAGTGGGGGACATTAAGGATGCGATCGCTCCTTTGGAAAAATTGGCTGCGCTGAATCCTGAGACTACTGAATACGGGATTTTGCTGGCTCAGGCTAAGGAACGCACGGGCGATCGCGAAGGGGCGGCTCAAGCTTACAGGTCAATTTTAGCGTCTAAGCCTGGGGAAATTAAGGCTTTGCAGGGGTTGGTGAATTTGCTGCTGGTGCAGCAGCGACCGGAAGCTGCGATCGGACTGCTGCAAGATACGCTAAAGGCGGCTCCGGCTGCAAATCTGGCGAAACCGGAAAGTGTTGATGTAACTTCGGTGCAGTTGATTTTGGGACAGGTTTATGCTGTGCAGAAGCGCTACGAGGAGGCGATCGCAATTTACGACGAATCTGCTAAGGCTAATCCCAAAGATTTTCGCCCCACTTTAGGAAAGGCGATCGTGCTGAAGGAACAGGGCAAAACAGATGAGGCAAAAACGCTGTTCGATCGAGCTACTGAGTTAGCTCCTCCTAACTATAAAGACCAAATTAATCAGTTAGCTAGCGGCACTCCTTCGCCATCTCCAACAGCAGAAGATGCCAGTCCCGAACCTGCGGCTTCCCCAATTCCTGAAGGTGCGCTACCGAAACCTTAAGGAAAGTTGGGAGTTTTGAGTACCTTATAACTTTAAGGACACAGCACTGCTGTGTCCCTACCCATGCCACGTTCTTTAACCTAGATTTGAGATTACCAATTACTAAATACCAATTAGGTAAGACCTCGGAGGGAATTATGACTGCTAGCGTTAACCGCGTTGTTCTACCTCCTGCTTTTCCAGACCACACTCAATTACCAGAGTCAGACGGTACTTTTGTGAAAAATTTTCAGGAGCATCCGCAAAGTTTAATTTTAACAGATTCGATCGGTCAAATTTTGCAGCAGCGGCATCCTGACGGACAATATGCGATCGGTCAAGACTGCGGCATTTACTGGCGAGAAACCGAGCCGCCGGAAAAAGGTGCAGAAGCTCCTGATTGGTTTTATGTTCCCAATGTACCTCCTAATTTAGACGGTCAAATTCGCCGTTCTTACGTGCTGTGGCGAGAACACATAGCACCGTTAATTGCTTTGGAATTTGCGAGCGGGAACGGTGATGAAGAGCGCGATCGTACTCCTTTATCTCGCACCGAGGAAGGGGTAGTCACTAAACCTGGAAAGTTTTGGGTGTACGAACAGGTGATGCGAATTCCCTATTACGGCATCTATGAAATTAACAGCGGTCGATTAGAAGTTTATCGATTGATTGAGGGGTATTATCAACTGTTAGAACTCAATCAACGCGGTCATTTTCCCATTGCATCTTTAGGCATAGAATTGGGACTTTGGCAAGGCAGTTATCAAAATCAAACCATGCTTTGGCTGCGCTGGTGGGACGAGGAAGGTAATTTGCTGTTAATTGGCGATGAAAGAGCCGAATTAGAGAGATTGCGAGGGGAACAACAGCGGGAAAGGGCAGAAAGTGCAGAACAGGCACGACAAGCTGAATTTCTGGCAAGAAGGGATGCAATTCCCCGGTTGTTGGGAATGGGTTTGAGTGCCGAACAGGTGGCGCAGGCGTTAAGTTTATCTGTGGAGGAAGTGACGGAGAATGCTGGAGAGTGACATAGTGAGAGAGAATGGGGGAAAAGGGCGATCGCTATCAATAAACTTTTTCAGGGAAACCGATGTTGAGCAATGACATTACGCCTTTAGCTTATCAAATGGCTAGCTGCTTGCGCAAACGGCACTGGTGCAAATAATAAATCACAGATACTGGAAACACATTCACACAAAGAGGGCTATAGCGATGTCGGATAAATTTCCCCACCCACCAAATCCTCGCCTAAAAATGCTGATCGTTGAGGATGGAAGGGCCAGTGGTCTTGACTTGCTTTACCGCCAGTTTCGTCGCAAATTTCAAGTATTCAGGGCAGAATCAGGTCCCGCCGCCTTAGAAATCTTGGCAAGGGAAGGAGAAGTTGCCGTCATTATCTGCGATGAGCCGACGCCCAAAATGAGCGTGACTGAGTTCCTCCGTTTGACGGCGGTACAGTACCCCGATACGAGCCAAATTATGTTAATTAGTTATACGGAACATTTCTTTGAAGCTATTGATGCTGGCAAACTATGCCATTACATTGCTAAGCCTTGGAATCCCGAAGAGCTTAACGTTTTTGTCACTAGACTGGTTGATACTTACACTCTCCGGAAAGCGCGCACCAATGAACTGCGACAGCGAGACGAGAGTGCAGAGCAGGCACGAAAAGCTGGATTTCAGGCAATAAGGGATGCAATTCCCCGCTTGTTGGGAATGGGATTGAGTGCCGAACAAGTGGCAGAGGCGTTAAGTTTATCTGTGGAGGAAGTGACGGACAATGCTGGAGAGTGAGATAGTGAGAGAGAATTGGGGAAAAGGGCGATCGGTCTTAATAGACTTCATCATGAGAACCCATTTTGAGCAATAAAATAGCTTCCTCTTCATCTTCTGGATCGGTCACAAACTCAAATAAAATCCGATAATCATAATCTATTGAACACGACCAGATACCCGATAAATCTCCTGTCAGTTTGTGAGTTCGCAAGCTGGGGTTAAAGCAGTCTTCAGACAAAAGTTCAAGCGTAGCTTCAATTAAAAGGCGAAGCTGAGGATTTTTACGAACTAACTTTTTGAAAGTACGAATAGATTTGGGAGTCCAACCAATTTTCATCAATCATCCAACTCCGCCATAAAATCGGCTACCGATCCAAATTTAACATTGCCCTCAGCATACTCTTGACGAACTTCTGCTACTTCCTTGAGTAATTCATTTCGTCGCTGTTGTCGCAGACGATTCTGAAGAATATCTAGAAGCAGGGCTTGATCTTCTAATGATAAAACTTCTACAGCTTCAAGAGCTTGCTGGAATTGAGATGTTTGTGTCGTTTTACTCATATTTTTTTTGCTACTTATAATCACGATATTTTGTATTTATTTTAGCAAGACTTATCCTAAGCTAAAAGCAATCAACAAGGCGAACTCACTCAGTAGTCACCTAGAGCTTTACGAACCTCGATTTCTTCAGCACCGATTTCGATGGCTTCTGGAACCCTTTGTTTATCGATAATGCCTGCATCAATGAGTGCATCAACGATCGAAGCTGCTAGCCGATCGCTTGTTAAAGTTGATTTAACTTCTTCGTTCTTAAATTCCTTTTCGGGAAGTTCGCGCATTGTTTTCTTTATCCCTTTTTTTGCCGTTTAATTAGTAAGGTGGGCATCGCCCACCCTACAACTTAATACTTCCTCTCCTGCGGCTCAAACATCGTAATCGCCACAGGCATATAAGCCAAATCAATTCCCGCAGGCGAATAATACGCCATTGTATGCTTCAAGAAATTGCTGTCATCGCGCTCAGTAAAATCTTCCCGCGAATGAGCTCCCCGACTTTCCTGCCGGTTTAAAGCAGAAGTTAAAATCATTTTTCCGACAATTATCAAACTCCGCAACTCCAAAGCTTCCACAATTTCCGTATTCCACAATTTGCCTTTATCGTCTAAGTAAACATCCTCATATTGTCGCTCTAAATATTCCAATTTCTTTAAACCTTCCTGCATCAATTCGGCGCTACGAAATACGCCACAATACTCAGTCATAGTATCTTGATACTGCTGCCGCACTTGATTGATTCGGTATTTTCCGGGACGTTCTAAAAGTGCCTGAATTTGCTCTTTTGCTTCCGTAATATAACGCTGTTCGTCTACAGCAGGCAATTTGCGATTTTGTACGAATTGTGCTATGGTTGCGCCAGTAACTTTGCCGTAAACGACGCATTCTAAAAGCGAATTACTGCCCAAACGGTTTGCGCCGTGAACTGACACGCAAGCTGCTTCGCCGGCTGCAAAGAAACCGTCTACCAAACCCTCAGGACTGCTGCGAACTTGCCCGCTAACATTAGTAGGAATTCCCCCCATTGAATAGTGAACGGTAGGGCGCACGGGCATGGGCTGATTTACGGCATCAATTCCTAACAAACGGTGGGCTTCTTCCCAAGCAAAAGGAATTTTGCTCATGATTTTTTCGCGTCCCATGTGCCGCAAATCGAGGTAGATAAAGGGGCCGCCGGCACTACCATCAACATTAATTCCTCGGCCGGCGCGAATTTCTATGGAAATTGACCGCGAGGTGATATCCCTGGGTGCTAATTCCATCCGCGACGGGGCATAATTGGCCATAAATCGATCGCCCTCTGAATTAATCAAATAAGCGCCTTCGCCCCGCACAGCCTCCGAAATCAACACTCCCACGGGATACAAACCCGTCGGGTGAAACTGTACGAATTCCATATCTTCCAGCGGCAATCCAGCTAAAGCCGTCATCGCCAAACCGTCTCCCGTCGAGGCGTAATCGTTCGACGTGGTATTGTAAACTCGACCGTAACCGCCCGTGGCAAACATCACCGCCTTAGCACGGACAACCTCAATTTGACCGTCTAGAAGGCGGTACATAACTACCCCCTTGGCTTGGCCTTCTTCCAAAATCAGGCGCGTGACATACCACTCCTGATAGATGTGAACTCCGTAACGGCGCAGATTGTTGACCAATTCGTGGAGGATGGCGTGACCGGTTTTGTCGGCGGCGTAGCAGGTGCGGCGGTGGGAATGTCCGCCGAAAGCGCGCTGGGCAATTCTGCCGTCTGGGAGGCGGGAGAAGAGGACTCCCATGTGTTCTAAATCTATGATTACACCGGGTGCTTCCCGGGTGAGGATTTCTACCGCGTCTTGGTCGGCTAAATAGTCTGAACCTTTTACTGTGTCGAAGGCGTGGGCTTTCCAACTATCTTCGGGATCGACATTTTGCAGGCTGGAGGCCATGCCACCTTGGGCTGCGACGGAGTGCGATCGAATCGGGTGAGTTTTGGCGACGACAGCTACCTTTAAACTCGGGTCAGTCCGGGCAATTTCTACTGCAGCGCGGCAACCTGCTAAACCGCCGCCTACAATGATTACGTCGTGTTCTAGCATTTTTTTTAATTATTTTGAGTGTTCTGCTCAACTTATGGTGACGCAAAAAAAAACTTCCTACCAAAAGAGCAGGAAGTTTTTTAACTTTTGATTTGAATGGAAAATCAAAAGTTAAAATTTCAAATTGGACTAGCCGGCGCTTTCGGCAGGGTTCTGAAGCGACTGATTTCCCGTTGCAGAAGGTTGAGGTTCCGTACCGGGTTCTACAGCAAGCACTTCAATGTTATTTAGCAGAGTTGTAACGAAAGCAAACAGCAAAAAGGGCAGAGACAGCACTAAAATCAAGCCGACGGTAGCCAAGGCGTAGATTTGGCGGGCGCTACTCCACAAGGCGAGTGCCGACGCTAGACTTAGGAAGATGACTATCAGCCAAACAATGATTTGACCGTAAATGTCGCCAAAGGTGAGCGTACATCTAAGGCGATAGTTTTGGATGTTATTCATTTGATGCCTCGCGAGATTGCTATTACGACTTGTCCAAAAATACTTTGACAGTGCGTCAATGCCCACTGTAAATTTCTAAGTTTAGCTGCCGCAACTTGGTTTTGGGGTTGTTGTAAACATTCTTTATTGACACTCCCCGGCGTGAACGCACGGGGATTCTTAATTCATCGACTGACCTTTAAGCGCTGTGTCCTTGCGGCAATCCTTAAACTCTTCAACCGTGCCATTGCACCAATTGACCAGCTTAACTCACAACCACCCCAGAGAGCCTATCTCCAAAAGCGTACGCTTGATACGAGCAAGCGAGTTCGGGTGTGCCCCACCCTACTTGACTGAAACAAATTATTGATTTTCTGGTGAGAATGCGTTGATTCCCTAGCTCTGTTTTACAAGGTTTTCGCTACCCTTCTTTTTGCTCTCAAAAAGCTTTCAGGTTCTAGGGTGCCGACGATGGCGCCGCTTCACAACCGCCCACCTTGGGAATTACAACCATGTCTATTGTATCAAAAAGCCGTCCTATAACGACGGGGTTTTCAACCCAATTTCCTGATAAGTTGCCACAACACTTGATAAATTTTTGCTTCTGACTGGGAAATTCGGCCGAAACAGTTAGCTGACGCCCTCCGAGGTCTAGAAACCTGGTTTTTTAGGGTTTTGGCGGGCTGACTAGAAGGAAACGCGCGAAAAAACCAAGGTGATGGCCGCCCGTGCGTCCAGGATTGCGAAACCAAGGCATAAGGGGAAAGTCTACTTTTTGAGGGAGCCCTGACTTGGTAAAGTAATGTTAAGCTGCGTGGGAATGGAATCAACCTTTATAGCGTCGCACCTGTCTTTTCGCCCATGTCTTCAGAGAGCAAATTGCTGATTTCGCGCTGTTTCCTGGCTAGTTTGGGAACGCAGATGTTTATGTACCGCGAAGACCGAATTCCCCAACAGAGCCCGGTGCTGGTGGTGAGCAATCACCGCAGTTTCTTAGATCCTGTGCTGCTGACGGCGGCTTTGGGTCGATCGATCCGCTTTGCTTGTCATCATTACATGGGTCAAGTCCCGGTGATTCGGGAACTTGTCACGACTTTCGGCGCTTTCCCCTTGGAAGCACCGGAGCACAGACAGCAGCATTTTTTCTCTCAAGCGACAGCGCTACTCCAAGGCGGGGAGATGGTGGGGGTGTTTCCAGAGGGTGCAGAACCGATGGTGAAGTTAACTCGGCCCAATACTGTGGGGAAGTTTCAGCGGGGATTTGCTCATTTGGCTTTGCGGGCTCCGGTGCGGGATTTGGCGGTTTTGCCGGTGGCGATTAGTTCTTTTGAGGAACACTCGGTACGATCGGGTGTACCGCTCAAGTTGTTGAGTTTGTTCGATCCTTCGGAACCGCTGTTCGATCGAGCTGGGTGGCATCCTGTGATAATTTATCAGCGAGTTAATGTTTTAATCGGCCGGCCTTACTGGATTACTGCCGAGAGACAGCAGCAATATCAAGGCAAAAAAGCCAAAGCAGTTGTGGCTGAACTCACAGACCACTGTCAGGGCGAAATTGCAGAATTACTCCAACGAGGTTGTTTGTAAGTTTGTTGACTGTTGACTGTTGACTGTTGACTGTGGGCTGGTGTCAGATTTCCAATCTAAAATCTAAAATCTAAAATCTAAAATCGATTGACTTGAATCATGGCAAATGCTAACAACAAGATTCGTTTCCTAACCCCCAAACCGCCGAAACCAGATCGCCCTTTATTTGTATTTCTGCCCGGTATGGACGGGGGCGGTTTGCTGCTGCGGTCGCAAATTCCTAAATTAGCCAATCATTTCGACATTCGCTGCTTGGCTATACCGGCTGACGACATGGCTAGTTGGGAGGTACTTGTTAGCGAAACAATTGCTTTAATTGAAGCAGAAAAGCAAGTCGGAAAGCAACAGCGGCCGGTTTATCTGTGCGGCGAGTCATTTGGGGGCTGTTTAGCGATGAAAACGGTTTTAGAAGCTCCTCAATTGTGCGATCGATTAATTTTAGTCAATCCAGCTTCTTCGTTTCGACAGCAGCCTTGGGTGCAGTGGGGATCGTATCTGACTCAGTGGCTGCCGGCCAACCTTTATCCGCTGTCGGTAATCGGTCTATTGCCGATATTAGCATCATTAGGAAAGATCGGGCGCGACGATCGCCGAGCTTTGCTAGAAGCGATGCAAGCAGTACCGCAAAATACGTCTGTGTGGAGATTGGCGTTAGTGCGATCGTTTAATGTTGACGAAAATCAGTTGCGCGGCATCAAACAGCCGACGCTAGTAATTGCTAGCGGCGCCGATCGGCTGCTGCCTTCGCTAGCAGAAGCCAAGCTTTTAGTCAAGGTAATTCCCCACGCTCAAATGGTGCTGCTGGCTAACAGCGGTCATGCTTGTTTGTTAGAAACAGATGTTAACCTTTACGGGATTATGCAAGCTCGCAATTTTTTGACAAAATCAGAAGAAAATCTGTCATTAGTCAATAGTCATTAGTCAATAGTCATTGGGCATTGGGCATTGGACATTGGGCATTTCCGAAAAACAATCTTATCGGCATCAGCAATTACCAATTATATTATGTCCGGTCAATCGATTACGGCTACAGTGCGAGCTTCTAGCTCGCGAGCTAGAAGCTCGCACTGGACAATAATTATCAGGATTACCCGGACATGATGTTATCAATTACCAATGCCCAATTCCCGATTCGCAATTCCCAATTCCCAATTAACTAATTAAGATTTAGCCATTTTTGAGCGTTAAGCCGCTGGACTACGCCAAACACCATGAGGTCTAGTGTTACCTTGCGCTCGTCTATCAAAAAAGGCTCTAAAGTGCTAGTTTTGGTATTATTTTCAGCGCAGGAAAATGCCCTTTGACTTTGAATATTTTCTTGAGGAAAATACAGGTTAAATTGGCGCTGACCTGCTTGGAATTTCCCAATAACCTGCCAGCAATCGCCGGCGGAACTCATGCCGGCAACGGGGAGTTTTTGCTTTGCCAAACTCACCTCTAAATCCTGAACGCCCTGCTTAGTCAAAGCAGTTTGCAAAGCGGGCAAATAATCTTGTTGAATAAATTCCGCAAAGGGCTTGTCTTCAACAGCAGGTGCTTTTTCCTTTTTAGCTTTAGCTGGGGGCTTGTCGCCGTCGGCCTTGGCTGCGGGTTTTTTAGCAGCCGCCTGAGGCTTGTCAGCGCTGGGCAAGTCGGTTGTCTCGGCTGTGTCGGAACTCGGGGCGTTATCGATCGAAGCACTGGGAGTTTCGGATTCGCCAGCGGTAGGATTTTTCGGTTCTTTGGGCTTTTTAGCAGCCCGCTGAGGCTTGTCAGTGCTGGGCAAGTCGGTTGTCTCGGGTGCATCGGAACTCGGGGCGTTCTCGATCGCACTGGGAGTTTCCGATTCTCCAGCAGTAGGATTTTGCGGTTCTTCTGGCATTAACGCTTCCTTTTAAAAGTGATCGGTAAGGAGTTGTGAGTGCAGGTGCGGGCGATCGACTTTCTCTATCGCACACACTTTTTATCGAAAACCAACCTGAGAAAATTGCGATTCAAAAAAATTTGAACTCAACACACTCAGGGCGATCGCCCGCAAAGATCGCAACTCCTTTGGTTATTCTAAATCTCAGCGACAGCTCGTTCAATCAAACGGCGGGCGAGAGTTTGAACACCGGTGTGTTCGTAGTAGTTGGTAGTCATGTCGAGGAATGCGCCCACGTAGTCCACCTTGTCAGCAGAAATTTCCACAAAACTCTGCAAGTGGCCGAGTACGTTTTGAGGAGTCAAACCCCGATCACTCACAAAAGAGCTCATCCAGCCAGAAACCGAGTTAAAGCTTTCGCCGATAAAGCCGAGTTGGCCTGCAGGAGATCCCCCAGGAATCATGCCGCCGATCGACTTGAAGGCCTGATTATCTTGTAAATCGTTCGGGGAGAGCTTTTGAATCCAAGACTGAGTTGCCATGATAAAGTCCGGACCCAGGGGAATCAAACCGTCGAAACAAACCAAAGCAGCCATCCGCATCAGGGATTCGCCGCCGTAGTCGCCCAAAGCCCCGGCAAAATCGCCGATGCTGTCGCCGGGAAGGCCGTTGATTTGGCAAAAAGCGAGCAACTCAGTGACTAACTTCAAAGAAAGGTCGATCGTTTGAGCTTTTTCAGCCTTCGGAGTGATATTGCCGAGGAACGACAAAAACGAGACATTTTCCGCAACCTTATTAGCGAGGGCGGCACTGCCCAAAGCCTTGTCGGCACTGTCAATAGTTTGGTAAAGCCACAGAGCGCGCTGGTAGCCCTGAGACTTATCGTTGAAGAGGTAGATGGCGCGATCGCCAATTTGCTGAATCAGTTCTTCGTCTGTTTCACCAGTAACGGTGCGAATGGTATTTTCAAAGCCAACTAAATTGTTCCATTCACCGGGAACCACAAAGTCAAGCGCTCGGAGGGCTTTGACAGTCATGTTGTCTTGAGGCAGTTGATCGACTAATTCAAAGACTGTTTTGCTCACAAAAAACTCCTTATGCTGGAACGAAAATCAAAGATATTACTTTTGGCAGATGGCAAGAACTTCACAGTGTCACTTTGGCAGACCTAGTTCTAATAGCGCCAGACTGGAGTCCGGCGCGGACTGTGACAAGAGACATTGCTACTTGACGCGGGCGAGGCCACCTAGGTTAAATTTTGACAGCCAAGCTTCGCGATCGCTAGCGGTAAAAGAAGGATCGCGGGATTGAACTTTCACCTGATAGCGATTTGCCACTAAAACAGCAGTGATATTAGCACCCTGATTAACGGCGGGATAGCCGCTGATTTGCTTGGTACTTTGCTTAAATTTTTCACCTGCGCTGGGGTTGCCGGCGATGTCGTTAATCGAAAGCATCGCGACATTTTTACCGCCTTTGTTCAATTTAGCTTCAGCAAAGCCGGACTTTTCTTGAGCAAAAACGCGATCGAATCCACCGCCAGAAGAGGGGAAGTATTTATTTAACTGACCGCCTGCAACTGCCTTCTGGGGCAGATTTTGATTGCTAGCATTTGATTTATCAGCAGTTGTCTGCTGTGCTTTACCAGGTTTTTGAGTGCTTTCCTGCTGGGCTTTGTCCCAGCGGGAGGGAGCTTGGGTTTGACCGCAGGCGGTCACTAACAGCAGTACCGAGATCAGAAATGGAGCTAAAATTTTGCGCGCGAGGGGAAATGGCATCGCT
This sequence comes from Microcoleus sp. F10-B2, assembly GCF_036704965.1. Lineage (NCBI taxonomy): Bacteria > Bacillati > Cyanobacteriota > Cyanophyceae > Oscillatoriales > Microcoleaceae > Microcoleus > Microcoleus sp. F10-B2. The sequence continues at coordinate 134,364 of NZ_JAUBTB010000002.1, forward strand.
GTCTCCTCATGAGATAGTTTCCAATAACAATTGTGGCTCAGGACTTCGCAATTTGTGTTGTACGAGGGGATGATTTGTGCCTGCGGGAAAAAAATCTTTGTAAAAAAATCCTCTGCCGTGCGGGCAGAGGATTTTTCGCGATCGCGACTTTAGATGCAAGAAGACAGAAGGATTGCTCCACACAGTCAAGTCTGGGGGTTGGGGTAAAGAAATTAATTTTTCTTTCTTACCAGCAATCTCAAAACAATTTTTTCTGATTTTCCCTAGATTTATTTAGAGTTTTCAGAACATTTGTCTGTCTGTCTTCCAACTTAGGTCTTGGTCTGCGCGTACAGATCAGGCGTCGCTTTCAATGTAGATAAACAACAAACCCATTACTACAACCGGCATCAGCCAGCAAACTACCGGAATCAAGATCCAAGGTAAAAAAGAAGCGGCGTATGAACCTGTCATATCAAATTCTCCCAGCTAAAGTTAGTGTGTTCCAACAGAGATATTTCCGAGTGGAGTCTAATTATTGACTAAACCCCGGAAAATGGCGTCAACGCCGTTAAAGTTTTCGAGTAAGAAATAGGCAGCAAAGACGCCGCTCATCCCGCCAATGAAGAAACCAGCGGTAAGCTGGCTCCACCCTTCAGCATTTCTGAGGGAATCGGGAGTCATGGGATTAGCGCTAGGATAGCTGGTGTTGTCTTGCTTGAAAGACACCAAACCGTAGGCAGACATACCTGCTGTACCTAGCAGAACTAAAACGAGGGCTGTAATTAATCCGCCGAGATTAGCTGCTTCTGGATAATCCCGCAGGGGTCCGAAGACGATTTCGGGGCCGACGAGGAAATAACCGTGGGCCAAACCGATTTCCAGACCTCGAACTAGGGGCGAGAGTCCTTTGCGGTAGGCGGGCAAGTTCCCAATGAATGCTTTTGTGAAATCAGAAGCACTGATAGGAGTTGCTAGATGACCCGTGAAGGGGTCGCCGTTAAAGGGTTTAATAAGCTCTGCATCTCTGGGATCGGCCATATTCTGTTTGTCCTCGCTGTGCGTAAAATTTGAGGCGTTCAAGTCATATTTTACGCAGGGACGTGTTTCCTATTTACATAATTAACGGCGAGCTTTAGAAAAGTTCACTATTCTTTAGTTTTTGGAAGAATTTTTCTTTTGCCTCTTATACCAGAAAGCGAGTCGATCGGGCGACACTCCGAGGAAATAACCGATAATTACCATTTGATTGATGGCGGTGGTTTTGATGACCCCAAGCTGCTGCCAGCGGCGGGCGGAGGTCAGCACTGGCTGGGGTACTATTTCGATGCGGCCTAGTTTTTTCAACCGCCGCACGAATTCAAAGTCTTCCATCAGGGGCAAGTCGGGAAAACCGCCAATTTTGTCAAAAGTAGCTGCGTTGAGAAAAATGGCTTGATCGCCGTAGGGCATTTGCAGAAAGTTCGATCGCCACTTTACCCCTGTTTCTACCAGCCAGAGACTGAGACTGGGGGCGTCAATCTTGAGTTGAAAGGCCCCCGCTACAGCAGACGGGTTAGCTAGTAGCCGACGCGCGCTATCGTCGTACCCGCGAGGCAAAAGAGTGTCTGCGTGGAGAAACAGCAATATCTCTCCAGTCGCGGCGGCAGCACCTGCATTCATTTGGGTGGCGCGGCCTGGGGCGGTGGAGAGAACTCGCACCCCCAAAGATTTGGCTATATCTGTAGTACCGTCACTGCTGCCGCCGTCGGCGACAATTATTTCGACATTTTTGGCCTCAAGGGCGGTGGAGATGACTGAGGCAATTGTAGGTGCTTCGTTTAAGACTGGAATGATAATGGAAATTTTGAGATGGGGATTTTCTGGCGACATACAGACTCAAGCAGCCCGTGAGAGAGAGGGCGGGTTTTGTACAAAGCTGATTTTGCCCATTTCTGACGCCGGACTCGCCCCTACATTTGGCATTAAAGTGGGAGGGCGAGTTTTGTAAAAAGCAAAGCTATTAGTTGCTCATTTTTTACACCGGGCCCGCGCCTACATTGGGCTTTCATTTGGCAGGGCGGGTTTTGTACAAAGCCGATCTGTTAGTTGCTAATTTATTTGCTAATTTATTTGCTAATTTTTGGTGTTTTCTCGCGCCTGGGACTATTGTCCCAAGCGCTGTCTAACTGCTACTGAGATTCAGCATTTGGTTAGACAAATACAATTACTATATTATGACCTTATGGTTTCACAATCAAGTAGTTTTATCTAATTAAATATGACAATTACTAATGATTGAAATAGATTAAATATAGTTTAGTTATTTCAACATATTAATATCTAAACCGAGGAGGTCTTCAGGTCGATCGATATCTGCAAGAGTGGGAAGATAAGCAATATTGAGGTCGAGATTTTGGGCGATCGCCCGCGTACAAGCAAATACTTCACTGGTTCCCCAATGAATGCCACCGAACAATTCCGGTATCGATCGCCGGAGCCCGATCAGATAATAACCTCCGTCTTTGGCCGGGCCCAAAACTAAATCGTGCTGGCTCAATTCCTCAAAAGCTTGTGCCATGATTTCTGCTTTCAAACCAGGACAATCAGTGCCGATAATTGCAGTTTTCTCAACCCCTGAATTAAAAGACTTTTGAAACGCTGCTGTCATTTTTGCTCCCAAATCGCCGTCTATTTGATTTTGATAAATAATATCAGTTCCCAACCACTCTTGCATCAGTTGTTGGCTGCCGCCGACTCGGTGAATTTCTACGGATAACCGGCGGGATTTTTGGAGAGAGAGAGCGCAGGCGATCGTCCGTTGGGCCATCAAGCGGTGAAGGTTGGCAGCGCCTGTTTTTCCGAGCACCGGAATTAGTCGAGTTTTGGTTGTTCCGGGTTCGGGATAGCGGGTGAAAACAATCAGTTTTTCGGACATCATTTATTGTTCATGAGTTTTAAAGGCAGGAACCGCAGAGGAAGAGAAGAGAAAGAGTGGACAAGTGATTCACAGATTGCCGATCGCTGTGGGTGGGTTAGGCAATGACTTAACTTAATCGCCGCGCCCAACCCACCATACAATAAATTCACTTAAAAATCGCCAGCGGTTAGCTCATTTCTAGCATTCGCTGGATGGGCTGCAAGGCTGCTAGTTGAATATCTTGGGGCATAGTAATTTCAGGGGTTTGATTTTTTAGGGATAGATACAATTTTTCCAAGGTATTTAATCTCATGTGCGGGCATTCGTTGCAAGCGCAATTATTATTGGTTGAAGGAGCGGGAATGAATCGTTTGTGCGGAGCTTGCTTTTCCATTTGGTGAATGATTCCCGGTTCAGTTGCGACAATAAAAGCTTGGCTGGAACTAGCTTGAGAATATTTGAGCAAAGCGGTGGTGGAGCCGATGTAATTAGCGTGGCGCAGCACGGGAGGTTCGCATTCTGGGTGGGCAATTATTTCGGCTTCGGGATTTTCGATTTTGAGTTGAACTATCTTTTTTTCTGAGAAGTTTTCGTGGACGATGCAAGCTCCTTGCCAAATCTCCATGTTTCTGCCTGTTTGTTCCATGACGTAGCGGCCGAGATTGCGGTCTGGCCCAAAAATTATCGGCTGATTTTCGGGAATTTGGTTGACAATTTTAACCGCGTTAGAACTGGTGCAAATTATATCGCTCATTGCCTTAATTGCGGCGGTACAATTAATGTAGGAAATTACCAAATGTCCTGGTCGATCGGCTTTGAAAGCTGCAAAGGCTTCGGGAGGGCAACTGTCGGCGAGGGAACACCCAGCATTTAAGTCTGGCAGCAATACTAATTTGTCGGGATTGAGAATTTTTGCGGTTTCGGCCATGAAATGAACTCCGGCAAAAACTATGACATCGGCGCTGGTGTTGGCGGCTTTGCGGGCAAGTTCTAGGGAGTCGCCAATGAAGTCTGCGATGTCTTGAATGTCGGAGTCTTGGTAATAGTGGGCGAGAATGACGGCGTTTAACTCTTGTTTGAGGGCGTTAATGGCTGCAAACAAGTCGTGGGGCAGTCGGGTTTGAGTAAAGTTCGGAGCAGGTGCGGTGGTAAACACAGTTAGAATATTCCGGGGAAGGTGGCGAAGACAGCTAAAGTGTATTTTGAATTATAGTTGATTTCACCAAAAAGTGCTGGCTGTTCAGTGGAGCCAATCTCAAATCTCAAATCTCAAATCCAAAATATGCTGCGGGAGAGTGCAAAAATTGGTCGCTGTTTCTTATGCTGAGTAAGAAGGGGCTAGGGATCGATCGCAGATGACAAATCACATGAATAAAGCTAAATCTATCAAAATTGCGGTGGTGGGGGACGTTCACGATTTGTGGGAACCTGAAGACGGCGAGGCCCTGAAGCATCTGGGCGTTGATTTGGTGCTGTTTGTGGGGGATTTTGGCAATGAGTCGGTGGAGGTAGTGCGGGCGATCGCCCAATTGGACATTCCGAAAGCAGCGGTGTTTGGGAACCACGACGCTTGGTATACGGCGACGGAGTGGGGCCGCAGTCAGTGCCCTTACGATCGCACTCAAGAAAATTGGGTAAAACAGCAGTTAGATTTAATGGGAGAAGCTCACGTCGGTTACGGGAAGCGTGATTTTCCCGAATTGGGCGTAACTGTGGTGGGAAGCCGCCCGTTTACTTGGGGGGGCTCGGAGTGGAAGTACGGGGATTTTTACTCGGAGTGGTTTGGGGTAGAAAGTTTTGAGGAGTCGGCACGACGCATAGCAGGGGCTGCGGCTGCGGCGGACTGCGAAAATGTGATTTTTTTGGGTCACACGGGGCCGACGGGGCTGGGAGATGCTCCTGAAGACCCCTGCGGGCGAGATTGGAAGCCCTTGGGAGGGGATTGGGGCGACCCGGATTTTGCGGAGGCGATCGATCGAACTCGTACCACAGGAAAGCACATACCGCTGGTAACTTTTGGTCATATGCACCACAAACTGCGGCACAAAAAGCATGAGTTGCGGAAGTCGCTGGAGGTGAGTGCGGAGGGTACGGTGTATTTGAATGCGGCCAGCGTACCGCGAATTGTGGAGAAAGAGTGCTCGAAACTGCGGAATTTCTCGATCGTCCTGCTGGAAAATGGAGCAGTGTCGGAAGTGTCTCTGGTATGGGTAGGGCAAGATTTCGGGGTAGAAAGAGAACAAATTCTTTATCGGCGCGCTGAATCTGCGGCTATTTGTAGTTAGAGACATTTGCTGGTATGATAAAATTTATGCGCCAGGAGAGGTGGCAGAGTGGTCGAATGCGCCTGACTTGAAATCAGGTGAACCGCAAGGTTCCGTGGGTTCAAATCCCACCCTCTCCGTTTAACAATTCTCTTGTCCGTTAAGGGTTTCAGATTCTCTATTGCCTCAAGAGTTCCCTTTTCCGCTCATCTTTGGCTGACTCGCGGTATTTCCCCAAAAAAAACACCCCTGCAGGGGTGCTGTTGCTTACCAGGTAATTTTTCTAGTCAACTGACTCAACTAAACTCTTCCTCATCCGCCGGGTCGCCGTAGGGGTCTTCGCTCGCCGGACTCACATTGCCGAACATTCCAGCATCCGCTACGTAGTCAGCCGGGTCGCCGTAGGGGTCTTCGCTCGCTGGAGTCAGGTTGCCGAACTGTCCGTAGTCGGTACCGGCGTAGTCAGCCGGGTCGCCGTAGGGGTCTTCGCTCGCCGGACGCGCGTTGCCGAACTCTCCATAGTCAGCCGGGTCGCCGTAGGGGTCTTCGCTGGCTGGACGCGCGTTGCCGAACTGTCCGGGATTTGAGGGATCCTCGTAATTGCCGTCAGGATCGACTTGCTCGCTGTCCGATCCGACGACCGCATCTTTTATCTTCCGGAAAAATCCATCTACCATGATAAAGTTCCTCTTTTTTATGTGTTGAAAAATGGCTGCTTTAGATTGGGAATCCCAGATTTAATTAAAAATCATGCAACCGGCAATCTAAAATCTCAAGTGGTTGGGCTACTGTGCTGGAATAGGACTTGTAGCTTCCGGCACGCTAGTAAGGTCTCGACCGGTAGTTTGGTTGTTGTAGCCCTGGAATTCGCGATAAGGCGCTGCCTCGGACTCCGGAACTTTAATTCCTTCAGGCGGGGGCGTTACCCAGTGAGCGCGATTCTGGGCATCGCGGTAGTAAACGCGACCGTTTTTGGAAAGGTAATATTTTCCCTGCGGCCCCTTTTCTTGCTTGTTTTGGTGCTGGCGGTACAGATAGTAAAGGGCTGCTGCTCCTGCTAAAATCGCTACTTTTTGAGTATTGCTCAATCCTTTTTTTGCTTGTGGCGAAGGACTCGGGCCGCGATTAGTTTGCACTCCTCCAGCGCGAGTGTCGTCAACAGGAGGCGGAGGAACGGAACTTTGCTGGCTAGAACCGCAAGCACTTATAAACGGAAATATCAGCAGCGTTGTCAGCAGCAGAGCCATGAAGCGCGATCTTTTTGGTTCGGGTTTGATTGTGTTCATTGCCGCTCCGAATTGTCGGGATTATAGGTAGAGTGTGTTCTGGCGAGGTTGAGGAACCTGAGCTGCTGCCAACAGTTTTTAGAGTAAATTAATTTCTCAAAGCAATTTTGACAAAAAAAGCAGTTGCTGAGAACTTAACAGCGCAGGTACGGTATGGCGTTTCTGTTTAATTATCCTCTATTTTCTACAAGACTTACTCATTCCAGGGATATAAATAAAGTTTCTTTTATTTCAGTCCGCAGGTATATGCAAATGCGCGCCTTCGGGTAAGAATAAATTCCGTTTGGGAACCGATCGAAGGGAAGTGAAGCAGACGGACGCGGGGAGTCCGAAACTCAAAGCAGCACTAGCGAGAACAAGAAAGGGAGATTTAGAGCTGAAGGAAGAAAGAAGAAGGCGCTTCGACACTTTGACTGCCCTCAGTGCGCCGCGAAGCTGAGCGGGTAAAAAGAAGGAAGAAGGAAGAAAGAATAATAGCAATGGTTTGAGCAATTAAGAACCTCCTAACCGTCTTGGCGGTTCCTGCTATATAAGTCCAGCGGTGTTTAATTGTGCCGGTGGACTGCTTGACTCAGATGCAGACAATTTTGTTTTGATTTTGTTTGGGAAATTCTGGAGAGGTCGATCGCACTATTGTAGAAATCTATTAACCGCGATTGAAAGCCCCCAAAGCTTTTCGGATATTTATGAAATTAAAGAATTTATTTACTGCTGGATTGTCCATCGCAGTTGGATTTACTGCGGTCAAATATCTAACTTTTTCAAATCAACAAAACCAAGTCAAGGAATTGTTGCAAACAAAACAGTGTCCCGAATGCAATTTCAGCAATGCCAACCTAAAAGGATTAGACTTGCAAGGAGTCAACTTGCAGGGCGCGAACCTCGAAGGTGCTAATTTATCTGAAGCCAAATTAGCCAATGCGAACCTCAAAAATGCTAACTTAAATAAAGCCAACCTGACGGGATCTGATTTGGGCTGTGCTGGCATCACTTTTAATTTTGATGCGAATGAAGAAGGAGCTAATATGGATTTTAAAGTGAGTGCCGTCCCCGAAAAGAATAACCCAGAAAATGCAGTAGTTGGTTTCAATATGAAAGCAACGGATCGAGGAGCGACAATGCGTTTCAACCTGATGGGATGCGCTGACTTCTCGAATGCTAGCTTGCAAGGAGCTCAAATGCCAAATGGCACAATTCATCCTTAGTAAGACTAGCAAATACTGTTTAAATCGATTAAATACAAAGAAAACCGCTGCCTGTTTTTCAGGCGGCGGTTTTTTTAAGCAACTAACTGCACGCCTAAAATTAGTGAGCAGAACCGTTACCGTGATACTTGTCAGTATCGTAGAATCCGTTTTTTGTACCGAAGAACAGACAGCAAACGGTGAAAACTGCTGTCAAGACTGCTAAAACTAACTTAACGTCCATAATTTACCTGCTGTTGTTGAGTGAGTGCAAATACTCAGATTGTAGAATCTTTTTGGCTGGCGCGGCCATCTACCAGCGTAGCGCCAGATTTGCTGGGATGCTCGCTGGTGCGGCAGTTTCCTGACGGCGAGACGATTCGGGGAATTATCGTGGAAACCGAAGCTTACGGCCCAGGAGACCCCGCTTGTCACGCTTATCGGCTGCGCACTCCTCGCAATCAGGTGATGTTCGGGCCTGCGGGTATGAGCTACGTTTACCTAATCTACGGGATGTATCACTGTTTTAACGTAGTGACGGATGCAGAGGGAGTTGCTAGTGCTGTGCTGGTTCGAGCTTTGCAGCTAGATGCGGTTCCCCAAGAATTCGCTGGAATTCCCGATAAGAAGCGATCGCGCCTCGCCGCCGGGCCTGGGAAACTGTGTAAGGTACTGAAGATCGATCGAACTTTCAGCGGTTTTCCTTTGGGTGCAGGCCAACTGCTGCGGTTAGAACACCGGAGCGAGAACTTTCAGCAAGCTGTGGAGGAGGGTACAATAAATTTTGTCCAAACTACGCGGATCGGGATTTCTCAAGGAATTGATTTGCCTTGGCGGTGGTATGTAGGGAACTCTACGGCTGTGTCACAACTCTAGTAATCTCAAAGGTATCAGTGTAAATTTTGTCGCTTATCTCAGTGAAATTATGACTTACTCTTCTGAAAATCCGATCGTACAACTCAAAAAATGCCTAAGCCTGGTTCAGGATGTTAGCACTCACACCGAAGCGAACCGGGCCTTCGAGCAATTGTGCGGGATTATCGATGCTGAAAATCCAATGGCGGCGCAACTTTTGGAGATGTTGTGGGAAGAGGCTATTATGGCGAGGCGATCGGCTTTATTTTGGCAGCAAATGAGCGATGTTGAGAAAGATATGGCTAATAGAATGATGGAAAATATGACGCAGATGCGGCAGAATTATTTGCGGTTGATGCAGGAAATGTAAGATTTGGTAATCGGTAATTGCTAATTGCTAATTGGTAATTAGTAATTGCCCGGACTCGGCCCCGAAACGAGAAAAACGAGTAGCACAAGCAGATTTAACTGCGGCGAGACTAATCGTCCACCAGGCAATATGTGCGTATTGAGCGCAGTCGAACCAAGTGAAAGTAAAAATCAGATAAGCAATAGCAACCGCTTCAACACCGCGCAGAGACGAATTCAGCGCTAAACATACATAAGATACCCAAAGTGCAATAGCAGCCAGCAGCCCTAAAATGCCAACTGATAGGGTTGTATCCAGAATCCAATTGTGAGCTTTGTAAGTAGGGATTTCTCTAGTGCTGATTTCACCTTTTATGTTAATATAGTCGTAAGTAAACTGGTCTAAATTTATAACAATTTGAGTTACTTGAGGATTTCGGATGTCAGGGTAAGCTCATCTAATTTGGTATAAATTGTACTTGACAAAAATGGCAAGCTCTCAAAGAGCATCCTGTCAGTAGCGATGCTTTTGAACCCATTTGAGATCGTTTGACGATCGACTGACAACGGGCTCACGGCTGACAACGAGCTGACGACTCGCAGCCTGTGAAGATGTCACATAAGTTCTATAATACTGCTCGATCTGTGTCACTAATGGTGAGGAAAAATCGGGAGCATCTCATATTTGTAAAAATACTTCTTTTGGCTCCTTCCTTCTGCCTCTTTCCTTCTGCCTCTTTCCTTCTGCCTCCTGCCCCGCAGCCTCGGGCCTCAAAACTCCAATTTCTAGCTTGGCTGCAAAACTGAGATGCTCCCGAAAAATCAATGGGGAAAGGATTCGATCGTGTGGTGAATGAGCCAAAATCATCACGCCCTGCTCGACAGGTCACAACCCATCTCCATGCAACACTTACAAGCGAGCTTATCAAATTATTGTGATGACATACCAGACCCGAGAGTCGATCGAACCAAACAACACTTACTCAAAGAGATTCTCGCGATCGCTATTTTAGCTGCGATCGCAGGAGCCGATAGGTGGGAAGACATCGAAAATTACGGTCTCAGCAAGCAGCAATGGTTAGAAGAATTTTTAGAATTACCCAATGGTATCCCCAGCGACGATACTTTTCGTCGGGGAGCGTGAAAAGCTAGACCCTAAAGTTTTTTCTTCAGAAGTTATCCCAATGGCTGCAACAAATTATGGGTTCAGTCCTCGAAGAAGCGATCCCAATAGATGGCAAAAGTTTGCGAGGTTCCTACAATCGAGAGAAAGGTTTAAAAAACTTACATTTAGTGACAGCTTGGGCGAGCGAACAACGTTTAGTCCTCGGGCAAGTCAAAGTTGAAGACCATTCCAATGAAATCACAGCAATTCCAGCCCTCCTAGAATTATATCAATTCCGCTCTTCATCGGAATGATATTAATTGACATTGCCGGAGCGATCGTCACCCTTGATGCGATGGGAACTCAAACACAGATCGTTGGGCTTATTCACAAGAAAAAAGCGGATTATGTCGTAGCATTAAAAAGCAATCATCCCACTTTCTAGCATCAAGTGAAAGACTGGTTTGAGACGGCAAAAACTCAGGAATTCAAGGGGATTGAAATGAGTTATGATTCCCGAACCGAAAAGGGACATCCGGAGCGTCGAGACTCGCAAAGCAAAGGCGGCATCAGTTGCCCAATTCTGAGGACTTTACCAACAAAAACAATCTTGCTGGACTGCGCACTATCGTTATCGTAGAAAGAGTGCGTCATCTCTGAAACAAAACCACACGCGAGGTGCAGTTTTACCTAAGTTCTGTACCAGCAGATGCTAAAGCGGAATGGTCGTGCAGTTCGCCAACATTGGGGCATTGAAAACCAACTGCATTGGAGTTTAGATGTGACCTTCAATGAAGATAAATGTCCCATTCGTTCGTTGAATAGCCCCGAGAACTTCGCTTTGGTAATACGGCTCGCACTTAATGCGGTCAACCTGTGAAACAACTCTGCAACGTAGTTTGCGACAAAAAATCAAACGGGCTGCGATGAACAATGACTATATGATGCAGATTCTCAAATGCTTTTGTCAAGCATGATTGAGATGCTCTTACCCAGCAGCCAAAACAACTGGGCCTTCATACCAACAAGAGGTTTTGTAACCAGCGCTTCAATTTAGTCATAAGGTGTATAGAAGCTGTTGTTGTATTGTCTGTCATTTATTTCTCCTAAGACTTATTCTTTTTAATTTTGGCAAGAAAAATGTCTAACTGTTGTTGATTTAGTTTAGCCGCAGAGAAGTCTGAAGGAGTGTAGCCTTTTACCTCTGGTAATGTGCAGTGCTCAATGAGCGATTTCAAAGCCTCAATGAAGGCGTAAGCCACACGTTCAATAGTTGTTCGTTGATGAAATTTCGCGCTTTATCTGCTCTTCGGAAATCTTTTGGCCAATTATTTTTCCTGCCAGTTGATGTCCCAAAGCATTCCAATGTCCAAAACATGGAACGAAATTGTCAAATCCATGTAGACAAAGTTTGTTCTTCTCGGCGTAAGTCTGAAAAGAGGGAGCTAAATTTAAGACTGTGAAGCCCTCACGCTCAGCCAAAGCGTTAATGCGCCAATCTGGATAAAACAAATCACTAATACCTAAATCTTCCATAAACTTTTGGCGGATTGATGGCTCTGGATGGACTTGAATGGGATTGCTCAAAGTAACAACTAAAAAATTTGCTCCCTTTTCTACCACTTCATTTCGCATTAACCTAATGAGTTCTTCGGTGACTTGCCAAGCCTCTTGCCAATTAGTATCAGCAGGTTCTTTATAAACTTTGTCAACAAGACTCGTTTCTCTACCTTCAGTCAAAACTCTTTGTTGTTTAAGTTGCTCTGAATAATAGTTTATTATTTTGAACATAATCTGTACGACCCGCGAGTTATCTCGGATTGTGTCATAAGCTAGCGTCCACCATGACAGTCTCGAACGATAAGCATCTGAATTTACAAAAGATCCATCAAAAACCAGCTTGTCATCCTGAAAGATAAAATAGGGTCTGAAAAAAGCTTTGAACTCGGGAAATTGGTAATTGTTAGTAACATCGTTATCTGTGAAAAAAGCTAGCAGGACAAGATCGGGTGCATACTGCCAGACTTTCTCCCTAAGGGTTATCAGCTCTTGGGCTGTTCCATAACCACGCACCCCGAAATTAATCACTTCAACTTTCTTTCCAGAAAAAGCTTCATCTTTACACAGTTTCCGTTCCATAACGTTTAAAAACGTTTGTTCTAATGGAACTTCTTGGGCTGCTACAAATGAATCTCCCAGCACGGCAATTCTGAATGTATTTTCTGGTTTTGTCTTGCTGTGTTCTCTATCGCGGAACCCCTCACTATTGATCTGGAGGTAGGCTTTTCCTTCAGATTGATACCAATCTGAGAAACCTGGGCGGTATGCCCACCCTCTGTGTTCATCAAAGGTATCAAACCTGGGATAAGTCATCCCAATCAGGCGCAAGCCAATTTCAACTATCAAAACAGCAAAAAAAACTCCGCCAAAGACCAACAAGAGGTTTTGTAACCAACGCTTCAATTTAGTCATTTTGAATAACTCAAAATCTCAAAATAAGGTGTATATAAGCTGCTGTTGTACTATCTGTTATTTCTTTCTCCTAAAATTTGTTCTTTTTGATTTTGGCCAGAAAACTGTCTAACTGTTGTTGATTTAGTCTAGCCGCAGAGAAGTCTGAAGGAGTGTAGCCTTTTACCTCTGGTAATGTGCAGTGGTCAATAAGCGATTTCAAAGCATCAATAAAGGCGTAAGCCAGACGTTCAATAGTTGTTCGTTGATGAACGTTTTCACTGTAAATGAAATCGATTTGCAGCTTATTCTCAACTACTAATCCATTAATATCTAGCAGATGAGCGCGAGTCCCTAAGGGACTGTGATTGATGCCCGAGGACTCTTGGGCTAGCCCCCATTTCATTGATTCTGATTGTAACACGGTAGGATCGCTAAATTGACCTAAATAATTAAAACTAATTTGAGGTTGGGTTTGAGCTTCCAGTTTCTCGCGGGTGGCAGCATCATTGCTTAAATAGCGCAAGATACCATAACCAATCCCTTTAGAAGGTATGTTCCGCAACTGCTCTTTCATCGATTTAAGGTTTTCTGCGAGATTATCAACTGATTCCAGTTGCAAGTAGAGCGGAAAACAACTTGTAAACCAACCGACAGTCCGCGATAAATCTACACCTTCAAATAATTCTTCCCTACCGTGACCTTCTAAGTCAACTAATAATGATTTACTGCTAGTATATTTAGCAAAACTTTGTACTAATGCAGTCAGCAGCACGTCATTAATTTGCGTATTATAAGCCTTGGGAACTTCTTGTAATAAAGTACGAGTTTGTTCTTCTGTTAAGAAGACTGATACTGTGCGACTGGATGCAAATATGTTGGCATTCTTGCCTTCGGGATAGTCCACCGGGATAGAGGAAATTTTCGATGGAGACTGGGCAAGCCAGTAGTTTAACTCTTTTAAAAGCGTTTCAGATTGAGCATATTCCGTTAGTCGAGAAGCCCAATCTTTGAAAGAGGTGGTTTTTGGTTGAAAGATTTCATTTTGCTCGCTCCTTTGGTAAGCTGTTGATAAGTCTTCTAGCAGAATCCGCCAAGAGACGCCATCAACTACTAAGTGATGGATGACAATTAGCATTCGACCAGGACGATCGCTCCCCAACACAAACAGCACCACTCGCATTATCGGTCCGGTTGACAAGTTCAAACTAGCTTGTGTTTCGTTAGCGATCGCCTCTATATGTCCTGGCTGTTCTTCTATGGGAATATCTGAGATATCCGCGACTTGGAAAGGTATTTGGTCATCTGGGGTAGCGCGATCTTGCTGCCAACCGGCCTCTGAACGTCTAAATCGCAAGCGTAGAGCATCGTGATGGATTAATATTTTTTGTACTGCTCGTTCTAAAAGCTTTGGCTGCAAGTCGGCCGGCACAGACAGCAGTACAGATTGATTGAAGTGATGAGGTTCGGGTAAATTCTGCTCGAAAAACCAATGTTGAATGGGAGTCAAGGGTGCGGAACCCGTCACCCAATCTTGTGTAGCTTGAATAGAGGTATTAGTGCTGGCCACTGCTGCCAATTCGGCGATTGTCTGATACTGAAATAACTGTTTTGCTGCCAGATGCAAACCTGCTTGATTAGCTCTGGCGATAATTTGAATACTAATGATAGAATCTCCACCCAAGGCAAAGAAGTTGTCGTGAACGCCGACTTTTTTAACCCTCAAAATCTCGCTCCAGATAGCCACTAAGGTTTCTTCTGTGGGAGTTCTGGGGGCGACATAACCAGAGTCGCGATCCTCTTCTGTGTCTGGTGCTGGCAGGGCGCGACGGTCTACTTTGCCATTGGGGGTTAAAGGGAATGCTTCCACAATCACAAAAGCTACAGGCACCATATATTCCGGTAGCCTTTCCTTCAGAAAGCCGCGCAATGCACTGCTAGTTGGTTTTTCTATGTAAGGGAGTACATAAGCTGTTAAACGCTTGTTGCCCGGTTGGTCTTCGCGGACTGTGACTACCGCTTCTCGCACTTGCGGGTGCTTGCTCAGAATCGCTTCTATTTCTCCCAGTTCAATGCGGAAACCGCGAACCTTGACTTGATTGTCGATCCGCCCCTTAAATTCGATATTACCGTCTGGTAAGTAACGCACCAAGTCTCCTGTTTTATAGAGACGGGCATTACTAGCAAAAGGGTCAGCAATGAATTTTTCAGATGTTAATTCTGGACGGTTCAAGTAACCGCGAGCCAAACCGTATCCGCCAATATACAATTCTCCTGGGACTCCTATGGGGACAGGTTGAAGATGGCGATCGAGAACGTAAATGGTTGTATTAGATATAGGACTGCCGATGGGTAGGTTAGTTGCTCCTTCTGGTACTGACTCTACTAAATACCAGGTGGAAAAAGTTGTACTTTCAGTTGGTCCGTACACGTGTAGCAGTCGCTGTGGCGGTCCTTTTTTCAGTACCTCTGCTACCCAAGAGGGGTCAACTGCTTCACCTCCAAACAACAAAGTCCGCAGATGCTTGAATATATCTGGCACAACACTGACCAACTGATTAAATAGGGCAGTCGTGACAAACAAAATAGTAATTTCTTGCGCTTGTAGCTGTTGTGCTAATTGTTCGGGTGAAAGCATGACTTCTTTAGTAATGCCGACTAGCTTTGCCCCGTGCAGCAAGGCTCCCCAAATTTCAAAGGTTGCAGCATCAAAAGATATATTGGAAGCTTGTGCTATGCAGTCATCTGATTGTATCTGCACGTAGTTAGTCTCAAACACCAGACGAATTACGGCTTGCTGGATCGCTGCTACACCTTTAGGTTGGCCTGTAGAACCGGAGGTGTAAATAACGTAAGCCAAGTTCGTGGGTTTTATCTCCACATTGAGGTTGTCGCTGCTTTCTTTGCTGATAGCTTGCCAGTCTGTGTCCAAGTAGACTATTTGCGCTTGATGTTCGGGCAAGTTGGCTGTCAATGCAGATTGAGTAATTAACACTGGCACTTGGGAATCTTCCAACATATATGCCAAGCGTTCTTGAGGATAGTCCGGTTCGAGAGGAACGTAAGCGCCGCCTGCTTTGAGAATGCCTAACATGGCGACGATCGCCTCTACGGAGCGATCGACGCAGAGTCCCACTAGCACTTCTTTCCCAACACCCTTAGCTTGCAGATAATGTCCTAGTTGGTTGGCACGGGAGTTTAATTGAGCGTAAGTGAGTTGTTCTTGTTCGTAGCTTACTGCTATGGCATCGGGGGTCTTTGTAACTTGCCGTTCAAATAACTCGACTATAGATTTGTCGGCAGGATAGTCAGTTTTGGTATTGTTCCACAATAATAGCTGCTGAGTTTCCGCACTTGTCAGCAGAGGTAATTCTCCTATAGGGCGATCGGGGTTAGCAACAATTCCTGCCAGCAATGTTTGGAAATGCCCGATCGAGTTCGCTATCGTCTCTCGGTCAAACAGGTCACTGTTATATTCCCAGGATCCTTCCAGCCCTTCTTCTATTTCCCATATCGATATTGTCAAATCGAATTTGGCTGTCACGCTGTCTACTGACAAGGGCTTGAGAGTAAGACCGGACAGTTCTAGTTCTCCCATAGGTGCGTTCTGCAATGCAAACATGACCTGAAATAGAGGACTGTACGAGAGAGAACGTTCCGGTTGTAAAGCTTCTACTACTTGCTCGAAGGGCACGTCCTGGCGATCGTAGGCGTCCAGAGCCTTTTGTTGAACTCGATCGAGCAATTCTAGAAAACTAGGATTACCTTTTAAGTTAGTACGCAATACCAAGGTGTTGACAAAAAAGCCGATTATCGATTCAGTTTCTTCGCGGTGACGGTTGGCGAGAGGGGTGCCTATACAGATGTCTTCTTGAGCCGTATAGCGATAAAGTAAAGTCGCCAACGCACTGAATAAAGTCATAAATAGGGTAGCCCCAGACTTTTGAGCCAGAGTTTGGAGTTTTTTAGTTAATTCTGAAGATAGTTGAAATTTCTGGCTGCTACCGCGAAAGCTCTGCACTGGTGGACGAGAGCGGTCTGTAGGTAATTCTAATAGTGCGGGAGCGCCTAATAATGTTTCTTTCCAGTAATTAAGTTGGGTTTCTAAGACTTTTCCACTCAACCATTGCCGCTGCCATACTGCAAAGTCAGCATACTGGAAGGGCAATTTTGGTAAAGAGGAAGGTACTTCTAATAAAAAGGAGCGATACAAAGCTGACAATTCGTTAATAAATATCCCCATCGACCAACCATCAGAGATGATATGGTGCATGGTCACGAGCAGCACATGGGATTTCGACTGTCGTAATATAGTTACCCGAAGTAAGGGACTTTTTGATAACTCGAAAGGCTTTTGTGCTTCGTTGGTTACTAACCGCTTGACTTCCTCAGACTGTTTCTGCTCAGACAAACCTTGCAAGTCTATCACTGGTAGAGTTAAAGTCAGTTCAGGGGCGATGTTCTGTACTGGGACACCATTGAATTGAGAGAAACTGGTACGCAGGACTTCATGACGCCGCACAATTTCTTGGAGCGCTTGCTCTAAGGCTTTGAGGCTGAGGTTTCCACCGATCTCTACTACTGCGGGTATATTGTAAGTGGAACTGCTACCTTCGAGTTGCTCTAAAAACCACAGTCTTTGTTGATTCCAGGATAACGGAATTGGTTGTTCTCTAGAAACTGGGGCGATGGTTGGGGCTTTTGATTTATCCTTTGTTTTCGAGTTTTGTTTTTCGGCTTGCAGCTTTTTTAGTACAAGTTCGCGTTGGGCTGGAGAAAGTTTTTCTAAACGTTTTTGCAGGTCACTCATAATTGCTAAATTGTTATTAATTATTTGCTGATGGTTAAGTCTTAGTCCTTATAGTTTTATTTACGCATAAAATCTCTATAAAGTTGCTCGGCAATAATCATGTTACCATTTTTAGATAAATGACAAAAATCTATATAAATATCTCGATCTCGATTTAATAAATCTGTGTAGTCTAGTAAAAAGTCATAACCACGTTCTCGCATCATAGATTGTATAAGCGGATACACTGTTTTGTATTGCTTCCTCAATTCATTATTCCACCCCACATTTAAATGTAAATCCTGAGCTAGTTTGGGATTTTCCATAAAAGCAACTGGCTGAAGAATTCCTAAAAAGTTAATTCCTTGCGCCTGAGCAATGACATGGGCTATTTCCCAATTTTTGATTAATGCTGATGCTATTTGTTGTGCTTTTTGAGGCTGATTATCGCAATTCATTGTCCGATCCCAGTAATCATCCGTTTTCACAGAATGATTGATTATTTCTCCCCTTACTAATTTTATTAAACTTCTTGTTCCCCGCAAAAATGTAAAATCTATATATTTCCAAAAATCATTTTCTGGAGATTTATTCCCATTACTTTCCAGCAGTTTCCTTATATAATCTGTATATCCATGTTCTCCTACTTGATTTTCACTTCTACATAAATTCAGGATATCGTTAACACCATCATAAAAGACTACTGAATTTATGGTTTCAGCCTCGACTGTTAAAAGATTAATTAATCTCTCCAAAGACTGGCGAGAGGTAAAGTTAGTCTCGGCTCTATTAAAAGTAGGAATTTTAGATATATTATTAAACAAGGCAGGGATTGTCTCTGTATCGACTACTCCGGTTCCCCACATTGTTGACCCTCCAAAAAAATCTATTGACGTTACATCTGGAGAGATTGCTTCACTTGTAGTTTCATTTTTATGAATGCGATCTCCTTTAGCATTTATATTAATAGTTTCACCATGAAACGGTTTTCTCGACCACCCAACAAATGGTTCAAATTGAGTTGATAACTGATTAAATTCCTGAAAATGAAGTTTAGCTGTCTCTCTATCATCCGCATAATTAGGTAAATTAGCCCGTTCGTCAACCATTATCCTTTGCTGTTCTGCTAGTCCATAAATAAGCAGCACACCCTCGCTTAAAAAATTCAAAAATACGATGAAAAGCAAGGTAACAGCTATATTGATAATAATGATTTTGCCAGGGTTTTTCATAGTGTAGCTCAAAGAAGTGAGTGCAGACACGGACATCAAAATTAAGCAAAAATCGGCTTCAGATAGAGAGTTGCTCAACTTCGGCCAAAATCTTTTCCAACGCATCGGCTTCCGCTTCTGCTAGCTGCAGTTCTGTAACAAAACTTGCCAATGCTGCGACTGTAGGATTATCAAAAACACTACGCAAAGATAAGTCTACTTCAAAAGCGGCTCGCAGTCGATAAATCATTTGGGTTGCCAGCAGAGAATGTCCTCCTAAATTAAAGAAATTATCATCAAGTCCCACTTTTTCAACTGACAGCAACTTTTGCCATACCTCTGCAATCTTTTTTTCAGTATCAGTTTTTGGTTCAATATAAGTAATTTCATATCGCAACTTGGGGTCAGGGACAGGAAGGACATCGCGATCTAGTTTCCCATTAGGAGTCAGGGGTAGAGCATCCAGCATGACAAAAAAGCTGGGTATCATAAAACTAGGCAGTTTTTGCTTTAGATAAAACTGCAAGTCATCGATTAATTCATTTGGTAAACTATCTGTTTTTAACTCTATTGGAACAATGTAAGCAACTAACTGCTTATGTTTCAAGTCATCTTCTCTCACGACAACAACCGATTTTTGCACGGCGGGATGTCCAGATAGTACAGACTCAATTTCTCCAAGTTCAATGCGAAAACCGCGTATTTTTACTTGATTGTCTATTCTACCTAGAAACTCGATGTTTCCGTCTAGAAGGTAACGAACCAAGTCTCCGGTTTTGTAAAGGCGACTTTGGTGCAGGCTAAACGGGTTTGCTACAAACTTTTGATCGGTTAATTCCGGACGATTTAAGTAACCCCGTGCTAAACCGTCTCCGCCGATATACAATTCTCCTGGAACTCCTATCGGGACAGGTTGCTCCTTAGAGTCTAAAACGTAAAGGGTTGTATTGGATAGCGGACGACCTATAGGGATGTTTGTCGCTCCGGCAGTCACTTCTTCTATTAAATACCAGGTTGCGAATGTGGTACTTTCTGTGGGACCGTAGACGTGCAACAATCGTTCAGGAGGTTTATTTTTTAGTACCGCTTCTACCGACGATGGGTTGACAGCTTCTCCTCCCATCAATAGAGTTCGCAGGGATTGAAATATATCGACACGAATGCTGACTAACTGATTAAAAAGAGCAGTAGTGACAAACAAAATGGTGATTTTATCTTTGTTTAACTGCTGATGAAGCTCCTCTGGGGAAAGCATGACTTCCTTGGTTATTCCTACGAGCTTAGAACCGTTAAGCAATGCACCCCAAATCTCGAAAGTGGCTGCGTCAAAGTTCGCGTTTGAAGCTTGTGCAATACATTCGTTTGGTGTTATTTGCACATAATTTGTTTCTTTTACTAAGCGAACGATCGCCTGGTGAGGGACAGCAACACCTTTGGGTTTCCCTGTAGAACCGGATGTGTACATTACATAGGCTAAGTTGGTAGGTGTTACTTCAGTTTTTGGGTTGTCACTGCTATAATTGCAAATAATCGAATCTGTATCTAAACAGACTACTTTGGCTCGATGTTCGGGCAAGTTAGCTGTTAATTGAGATTGAGTCACCAAGACAGATATCCCTGCATCTTCTAACATATAGGCTAGGCGCTCTTGGGGATAAGCGGGGTCGAGTGGTACATAAGCACCACCAGCTTTGAGAATGCCTAACATCGCAACAATCATGTCGAGGGAACGTTCGATACACACTCCAACTAAAACTTCACTCCCAACTCCGATGCTTTGCAGGTGACGTGCTAGTTGGTTTGCACGGCTGTTAAGCTGTTGGTAAGTTAGATGCCTATCTTCGTAGATAGCGGCGATCGCTTCGGGATTTTTGTCTGCTTGTTCTTCAAACAATGTTCCAATACAGCAATTGTAAGGATAGTGAGTTTTAGTATCGTTCCATTCTACTAAAAGTTGATTTTTTTCTGCTTGCGTTAGCAGCGGAATCTCGAATAATCGCTCTCTAGGGTTAGCGGCGATCGCCTCTAGCAATGTTTGCAAATGTCCCAGCATTCTGCTAATAGCAGCAGCATCAAAGCGTTCTGCGTCGTAGCTGATTCGTATTAATAATTCTTTTCCTGGAATGGCGATCGCACTCAGAGGATAATTAGTTTGTTCAACTCCTGTTATATTAGTAATCTCTAAGCTGCCAAATTGATGCTTAGATGATTCTTCTAACGGATAGTTTTCAAATACCAACAGGCTCTCAAACAAAGGCATTCCATCAGAAACTTGACTGTTAGCCTGAATTTCTACAAGAGGGCTGTAGGAATACAAATCCCGCTCCATTTGTTGCGAGAACAACTGTTTGAGCCAAGGTAATACTTGTATATCTTTTGGTACTTGAATTCTAATCGGTACTGTATTAATGAACAGTCCTACCATAGATTCCACTCCGGACAAAGTAGGAGGACGGCCCGAAACTGTTACCCCAAATACGATATCCGATTCACCACTATAGCGACTTAACAGTAGTGCCCATGCTGCCTGTACAATTGTATTTAAGGTGAAAGAATTTTGTTTGGCCAGTGACTGTAATGCTGTTGTAGTTTTTGCTGATAAATACTTTTGTTCGTATGCCGACTTTTCTAAAGAAATGCGGTCTGTCGCACGACGATCCACTATTAAAGGAGTAGGATTTGTAAACCCATCAAGGGTTTTTTCCCAGAATGTTTTTGCTTGTTCAAGGTCATATTTATTCAACCAAGCAATATAATCGCGGTAGGGACGAACGGGAGGCAAAGATATATTTTCGTTTTTGTCAAGCGCCTGATAAAAAGCCAATACGTCTTGGAGAATAATCGACATACTCCAACCATCTGTCACCAGATGATGATGACTCCATATTAATTCGTAGGTATCCGCTTGCAACTGAACCAACCTCCAGCGCATGAGTGGTGCTTGATTCAGGGGAACCTGCTTCTCTAATTCAGATTGCTTGAAAGCTTGCAAACGCTCTTGCTGTTCCCCAGAAGATAGGTGTTGCCAGTCTAAGTTTTCCCAAGGCAGATTTACGGACTTTAACACGACTTGCAGCGGCTTTTCGCGACCTTCCCACAAAAATAAAGTCCGCAAAGCTTGATGTCGTTCAACTACTTTTTGCCAAGCCTGCTGGAACGCTGGGACATTAAGATTCCCCTGTAATGTAAAGTTTAATTGCTGAAAGTAAATTCCTGATTCGGGCGCGTAAAGCGTATGAAATAGAATTCCCTCCTGTGTTGAGGAAAGCGGATATATTGCTTCAATATTTTTGTTTTGTTTGTTCATCGTTTTGCTTTTAATTAGTAATTAATTTCCGCCACCAAATTATCTAATTCTGACTGACTTAATGCTACATCAGGAAAGTCTGAAGGTGTATAACTGCCCGTATCTGGCGAAACGCAATGCTCTATTAAAGAGTTCAGTGCTTTCAGAAAATTATTCGCCAGATGTTCAACCGTAGTTTGTTTATGGATATTTTCGCTGTAAGTCCAATCTAATTGGAATTTACCCTCTACTACCAAACCGTTGAGATCTAATAGATATCTGCGCTTTCCAGATGGGCTTTGAATAAAGCCTGTATTTTCTCGGGCAAATCCTAAGAAATTTGATTCTGATTGCAGAGAATCAAATTGACCTAGATAGTTAAAACTTACCTCTGGTTGAATCTGTTTTTTCAGTAGTTCTCGAATACTCGGATCGGGACTGAGATAGCGAAGTATTCCGTAACCAATGCCTTTGGTAGGAACATTCCGCAGTTGTTCCTTGATTATTTTGAGTGCTTCTCCAGACTGGTTAACAGTTTCGCCCAAGTGCAACATCACGGGAAATCGACTTGTAAACCAACCAACTGTCCGCGACAAATCTACATCTTCGCATAGTTGTTCGCGTCCGTGACCTTCTAGTTCTACAAGCAGTCCGCTAGCACCAGTCCATTTTGCCCAACTTTGCGCTAATGCTGTTAGCAGCACGTCGTTGATTTGAGTATTGTAAGCAGATGGAACTTCTTGCAACAGAACACGGGTTTGTTCTACGCTCAGAGATACTGACACAGTTTGACTGGAAGCAACAGTGTTATTTTCTTTACCTTCTGGAAAATCTACTGGCATAGCAGTCACATCCGAAATGTACACTTGTTTCCAATAATCCAGTTCTTTTAAGGCTGTTGGAGATTGAGCATATTCAATGAGCCGATCGCCCCAATCTTGGAAAGAAGTGGTTTTTGGGGGCAATTGAATCGTTTCTCCCCGATCGCCTTGTTGGTAAGCGCTTTTGAGATCTTCCAGCAAAATGCGCCATGAAATCCCATCCACGGCTAGATGATGGATAACTAAGAATAAGCGATCGGGTCTATTTTCGCCCAGCTTAAATAAAACCACCCGTATTATCGGTCCATTTGCCAAATTCAAGCTTGCCTGAATTTCAGTTGCAGCTTGGGCGATCGCCCCTGGCTGGTGTGAAACCGGAAGATCGGACAAGTTTATGACTTCAAATGGTATATCGTCAACAGGGGCGATCGCTTGTTCTCCTGGCAACCCGTTAAAGCGCAGGCGTAAAGCATCGTGATGTACTAGCAATTGCTGAACCACTTGCTTGAGTAACTCAGGTTTCAGCTTTGACGATACCTCTAATAGTATTGATTGATTGAAGTGGTGCGGTTCGGGTAAGTTTTGTTCCCAGAACCAATGCTGAATTGGGGTTAAAGGCATCACCCCAGTAATTATTCCCTGTTCGGCAACAGTCGAAATAGTAGTACCTGCTACTGCTGCTAATTTGGCGATTGTCTGATGCTCGAAGAGTTGTTTGGGATTGAGTATTAAACCAGCCTGATTTGCTCTAGCAATCATCTGAATACTGACAATCGAGTCTCCACCCAATTCAAAGAAATTGTCGTGAATACTGACTTGTTTTAGCCTTAACAGTTCGCTCCAGATAGCTGCGAGGCGTTGTTCCTCGGGCGTGCGGGGTGCTGCCAAATCCGAATCCGATCTAGATGTTACCTCCTGTGGTGCTGGGAGAGCGCGGCGGTCGATTTTGCCATTAGGCGTGAGCGGCATCACTTCCAGGCTCACAAACGTTGCAGGCACCATATATTCTGGCAGTTTTCTCTTGACAAAATCCCGCAGTTCGCTAGCAGCAGGCGCATCGGATGAGTCCTTGGGAACAATATAGGCTACCAGCCGCTTGCGTTCGCCATCTTCGTCTTCTCGGGCAATAACTGCCGTCTCTCCTACGCCCTGATGTTGTGCCAAAATAGCTTCGATTTCTCCGAGTTCGATGCGGAAGCCGCGAATCTTTACTTGCTCGTCTATCCGACCAAGGAACTCGATGTTACCATCATCTCGGTAGCGAGCTAAGTCTCCAGTTTTATAGAGGCGGGCATGGGGTCGATCGCTAAAAGGGTTGCCGATGAATTTTGATTCGGTTAACTCCGGGCGGTTCAGATAGCCCCGTGCGATCCCAGCACCACCGATATACATTTCGCCTTTAATCCCGATGGGAACTGGTTGGAGATGTCGATCGAGAATATAGATTTGAGTGTTGGCGATCGGGCAACCGATGGGCACTGATTCTTCCTGTTGCCAATCTTGACAGTTATAAACACTGCTCCAAACTGTTCCTTCGGAAGGACCGTATTCATTAAATAGATTGCAATGGGGTAGACTTTGGCGATGTTGCTCGATTACCTTCCCCGGACAAGTTTCTCCCGCCACGATCGCTGTTCGCAGTGTTTCTAATTGCTGTGGCGGAGCTTGCTCCAGAATGACAGCATAGAGAGAAGGAATGCTCAACAAATAGGAAACCTGATGTTTTGCAATTAATCTTGCTAGCTGTAGCGGTTCAGGCTGAAACTGTTGTGGTGGAAGTACAAGCGTACCGCCCTGGCATAATGTCCAAAAAATGCCTGCTACGGAACTATCGAAGGCAAAAGAAGATAGTAGCAGGAAAGATTGCGGTCGTTCTTGATAGTAATGCCAGCGGTTACTCGTCGAATTTACTAAATTTTGATGGGTTACTAAGACTCCTTTTGGCTTTCCGGTCGAGCCTGATGTATAAATCGCATAAACTAAATTTTCGGCGGTAACGTTACTGCTAGGACTGTCTTCGGGACTATCAGCTATTTCTTCCCACTCTGAATCCAGACAAATTAGCTGTCCCCAATGGGCGGGTAGTTCTGCTTCTAAATGCTCTTGGGTTAACAATACGGGGGGCTGTGCATCTGACAAAATCAAGGATATGCGATCGAGGGGATAGCTGGGATCTATTGGTATGTAAGCACCACCTGCTTTTAAGATGCCCAGTATTCCTACTACCATCTCCAAGGAACGTTCTACACAAATCCCCACTAGGAGATCCGGCCCTACGCCCATTGCTTGCAAGTAGTGGGCTAGTTGGTTGGCACGTTGATTTAACTCTTGATAAGTAAGCTGGCGATCCTCAAAAACTACCGCCACTCCGTCGGGAGTCTTCTCTACTTGCGCTTCAATTAGTTGATGAATGCACTGATCTTGAGGATAATCACTTGTTCTATTGTTCCATTCTGCTAGTTGTTGCTGTTCCTGTTCTGTTAACAATGGCAACTGCGCCAGACATTTTTCTGGTTCTGTTACCATGCTGGTAATTAAAGTTTGTAGATGTCCCAACATACGGCTGAGCGCCCCTGACTCAAAACGGGTGCGATCGTATGTAATTTCTAGGTTTAATCCTTTCTCTTTATTCCATCGCGCTGTTATGGCGATCGGGCTATTTGTTTCTGACCAACTTTTTACGTTGCTAACACTGATGGTCTCATACTGCGTTAGGGTCAAAGCTTGTTTCTGAGTATCCTCAAAATCTATATAGCTGGAGAATATGGGTAATTCTATATTACTCCAAGCCGCAATTTGTTGAATCGAATTATCTTCGTATTGCTGTAAATTAACTTGCTGTGCTTGTAATTCTTGCAGCCAAGACCTTACAGATACATCGGGACAAACGCGCACTCGTATTGGTAGCCTGTTTTGAAAAGCCCCTACTATCGATTCCGATCCGGGTAGCGCTTCTGGACGACCAGCTACCTGGATGCCAAATACTACCTCTTCTTCCCCACTATACCGACTTAATAATAGAGCATAAGCACCTTGCAGGAGAAGGTTTAAGCTGAACTGATATTCAGTCTTTTCTAGCCACGACGATACTACAGTTGCGGAGATTTTTAGGTGCTGGCGATCGCAACTCGTCCCAGATGCACCCCCCGAATGTTGTTCTATCACCAATGGCGTAGGTTCAGAAACGCCCTTTAACCACTGACTCCAAAAAACTTCAGCCTTTGAATTATCCTGTTTCTTTAGCCAAGTAATATAATCTTTGAAAGGCGCACTGTCTGTTAATTGCCGATTTTGATAACAAGCTTGATAATTAGCAAATACCTCGTTTAAAAGCAGATAACAACTATGTTGATCTAAAATTAATTGGTGATATGTCAGAACAAGTTGATATACCTGTTTTGACATCCGACAAAGCGATAGCCTAGCAAGAGGTATCGTCGAATCAAACTGGAAACCCTGCTGTTTTTCGCTTTCTATAAAATTATCTAGCTTCCGAACCGTTTCTGACAGTGATAAACTGCTCCAATCTTGTTTAAAAATTACAGCTTTCAATTCTTTAATAACAACTTGCCGAGGACGTGACAAGTTTTTCCAAACAAACAAAGTCCGCAACACAGAATGCCGATTTACCGTCAGTTGCCAAGCTGGTTCCAATTTCTCAACATTTAGTTCTCCCTGCACCTCACAAATTAATTGACCGCAACCTTGCATATTATCCGCCAATACTGTTTCTTGTATGGGGGATAACATATAGATATCTTCAACATTTTTTAGTTCCATTACATTCGGCCTTTTAAAATTCTAATTTACCAGCTCTTATGACAAATTTTACTTGTTCAACAATAATTCTTTTTTGCCGAACAATAATTCCGATTTAATCCCGCGATTTTGACAATCAGAGATTAATTTTTTTGCTTCAGCGAAAGCCCGAGTTTCTTCATGATTTTCAAAAGACATCAGATAACTCAACCAAGGTTCATATCCCATTGCATACACATAAACTTCTTTCGGTTGTAAACTGTCAATTAAAGCGATCGCTTTTTCGCAATCACTACCACTCGATAGGCGGGATCGATCCATTTTTCGCGGTAACGGTTTAATTAATAAAGGTCCATAAGCCCAACTAAGGGGCGCTCCATCACATTGAACCCCCAGAAAAATTATATCTATTTTTCCCACAGCTTCTCGAATATTATCGTAAATCTTGCATTCGCAATTACTTGAGTCTGCTCCCACTACGATCGCGTTATCTTGCAAGTTTACCAAATATGCTATTTTAGATCTAATTTTTAAATCTGCGTGTTCTCCCAAAAAAGGTAAACCTGTAATTTTTCCACCGGGTACCTCTATTGTTTCTATTTCGTCAATCTCAATTACTTGTTTAAAACCAATATTTTGCAACAATAATTTCATTGATGGATCTGTTAACTCGCCCCCATTATTCTTAGGTACAATCACTGTCTTAGTTTTGTGACGAAGTTGCAACAAAGCTTCCAGCATAAAGTGATCGTGGTGAGCGTGAGTAATTAGTATATAATCTATACTATCGGGTAAATCGGCATAGGTGTAACGGGAAATTTCACCATCATATTGATAGCTGATCAGAGGATCGCACAAAATGCTTACATCTCTTGATTCAATCAAAATACAAGCGTGACCAAAATAACGAACCCTTACGTGTTCTTCTGTATATTTGCTTATTGGTAATGGAACTGACTCGGTAAAAAACGATTCAAACAAAGTTTTATCGCCGTTTTTAATATCTAACACTTCCTCAATAAAACCTAATGGTTGGGAAGTTTGTTTCATTTTAAACAACTCATCTAGACCGTCAGACTTGAAACAAGTATCGATCCGAAAACTATTTTCAGCTTCAAGCCTGGGGGTACTGAAAATAAAGGGACGCTCGTCTTTGTCAACTAAACATAGGGACACACTTTGCAATTCTTCTTTGTAAAACTTGCTTCTATATAACAATCCTTCTATAAAGCGAACAGACGGTTGATTGTTAATATCGTAAGCAAGTTCTACGTAACCTTTTAAGACATCGGGTACATCTTGATAAAGAGGCTCGATCGAATAACCCTTAGCTTCATCCATTAATAATAAATTAAGGTTTTTAATTGCTTCTGCTAACTGTATTAGTTCCTTTCCATCTTCTTGAGTTTTTTGCATCAAATGTTTAATTTCTTCGACTCTACTTTCGTCGTAGTTAATGAAAGGGCCTCCTTTCATTTTGGGATTTTTCAAAGCTGAAACATGAAAATGGGGAGTTGCTACAAATGACTCCATGATCTTTAAATGCGAATTAACCATGTACATGGCAGCAGTGGTTGGCGAGATCAAGTAAGGCCAAGCATACCATTGATTAAATAATGGCTCTGGTTGTACATTTTCTTTTAAATAGACTTTTTTGTTACTCATTTTCTCACTTTTTGGCTTTATAACTTAAGAACGAAGTTTCCGAGTTGAAAAGTGGAATTTATTAAATCGGTGGCTACAAAGGAAGTGCTGGTAACGCTTTTTGCCAAACGCGACAAATTGTGTTGGCCAAGTTCCAGAATGGGTTAAAGTTAAATAAACTTAATTACTTAGCTCTCCACCATCAAGCTAATGTGATAATACTAGGCTTGACATCCTCACGCCCGCTTGCGCCACGGTGATTCCAAGAATCACTTAATTTCTTCAAAACCCATAGCTATAGCCATCTTTTTTGTGAATTGCTTTGCAATACTTGTGGCTAATACCTGTTACTCTCCCAGACTTAGTGACGATATCAAAACTACCCGAAGCACGGCATAGAACCCGCCCTGTATAAGAGCCGATTTTCTTCCCTGCGGTAACGGTTGCGCTGACAATATCGCCAGTCTGAAACCCTTTGTGAATTTGCACTCTGGATTTGTGCCGAATGGGAAATCCGTACTGGTTTGTACCGCACATTTGTCGCGTTCCGTGACCTTTTGCTGCAATCTGCAGAGGCTTTGAAGTTGATACTTCGAGTGCGTCAACGCTACCCACACACGCAGCATCAAGCCAGTGCGATTTAGCCAACCCTAACCGATGGCGATTGAACTTGGTTTGTCCGCCCGTGGCAGTAGTGACGGGCAATCCCGTTTCTTTAAGTGCATTAAATAATGCCCATCGGGTTGAGTTGACCGCTGCTGCATCTTTGAATGGTAGCTTTGCTTGTTTGATAAGGCGGTTTAACAGGTCTGGTTTAGCTGCCAGGAATGCTCGAACATCCTGATTACCTTTCTTTTGATTGCAATCGTGACAGGCAATCGTTAAGTTAGAAATCCTGTCCGAGCCACCTCTTGACTTGGGTTGAATGTGCTCAACCTCGAACGGTACATTTTCAACCGAGCAATAAGCGCACTGCCGATGCCATTTTTCTAAGAGATATTGTCGCACTTCGTAGCCCTGCAACTCTCCTTGTTGATACAATAAACCTGAGATTTCAGGGTTTTGCATTAGTTGGGTATCGAACCGCACCAACTCTTGAACAATGCGGGCAATGGGTGCAAATCGAATTAACTTGCGAACCCATGTGAGCGTTGTTTCAACTCGGTGCTGCCCCGATGGAGCTAGCCAACCATCTGGGCGAGTGCGATTGAGGAACCGCGCCTGACGGTATCGAGTTTTGCGATTGCGTCTTCCTCGCCTAAGTTGACGGCGGGAGAGAAGTGCATCTTTAATTTGTTGTCCTCGGTGTTGCAGTTCGGCTCCGAAGATAATCTTGTTACCCTGTTTGATTGCAATCCCCGTGACTTTTGATCCCGGATCTAATTTCAGTTCTAACGGTTCAAGATTCGCCTCAACTGCTTTTTTCAAAACAATCGTCAAAGGATAGTGGCGAAATACCGCTGCCTTGCCTGCTTTCAGCAATGACCTTGCTATTGCTGATGTACAGGGTGATAGCGGTTGGCGATTGGTATCAATTACAAAGACAAAGTTAGACATTGTTGCGTCTCCTCTGATTGCTCGTAACGTTCGCTTCGCCAATGTTTTCAAGGCTTGTCATGTTGGCTGCACTTCCTTAACCCCGATTACAGATGTTTAACAACCAACGATAGGGCTACAAACTAGCGACGCATTTGTAGGTATCGTGACCTTAAAAACGTAGACCTCAAAAGTCTTAGGCTGGTCATGTTCTGGCTTGTATCCCGCTTGCGTTAGTCGGACAGTCTACAAGCCCCTGCCTTTCGGCATGGGGTTCATGACACTTGTATTCAAACTCCCTCGCCACGAAGTTCAAGGGCGGAACCTGGGGCTGTAGCAATTCGGCGCGATTTGAATCGTATATTTGGTTTGAGCAGGGAGAATAGATACTGCGCTCTACCTCACCTGCCAAAGAAAATATCCTACAAAACAGACTATGTAAGGGTTTCAGGCATCCAGCAGGTCGATCGCCGTATCCTGACGGTGCTTGAAACAATGATATAACTTTATGGCAAAATTGCTGAAACTGGACGATCGTCCGTTATAGTTCTTCTGGGGTCTGAAGCACTCCGAAGACGGGAAATAAGTATTGCTACTCAACCGGACTTCGGGCAAATTGTCCAAAGTCCAATAAAGATCACCTCTCAAGATCATAGTTTTATGCCTAAGTCCGCTAAAGAAGATATCTTGCTGCCTTTGACTGACGCCCAAAAACAACACTGGATTTTAGCCCAACTAGAGAACGAGAATTCAATTGCCTACAACCAATCAATCAGCGTGCAAATGCGCGGTTCGCTCAGCTTGTCAGCGATGCAGAGGGCAATACATAAAGTCGCAGATCGCCACGAAGCTTTACGGACCCGGATTTTGCCTTCGGGAGAGCAACAACAGGTTTTGCCTGTGCTTAATTTAGAGCTACCCCTACTGGACTTTTCTAATCTAGATAGTAGTGAACGCAACCTGAAAGCGGCTGATTGGTTTGACAAGGAGAGCCGAAATATTTTTCAAGTGAATGAGAGACAACTTTGGCGTATTCAAGTTCTTAAGCTAGAAGAAGAACTCCATTGGTTAGTGTTGAGCGCCCATCACATCGGACTAGATTTTCGCTCAATGCTCTTGATTCTCCAAGAGTTAGGAGTTTGGTATTCAGCGGAGTGTCAGGGAGAAACTTGTCAATTACAGGAGCCAAAGCAATTTCAAGAATATATAAATTGGCAAATACAGCAAAGCCATACTTTGGAAATGGCAAATTCCCAAGCTTACTGGTTGGAGAAATTGGCTGGCGAACTTCCGGTATTAGATTTACCGACAGACTGGAATCGTCCCGGTAATAGAGATTTTCATACAAACACTGAAACTGTAAATCTAGATGAGCAGGTAAGTCAAAAACTTAAAATATTTAGCAGGGAAAGAAGTTGCACTATTTTGGAAACTCTGCTGGCAGTATATTTTGTATTGCTACATCGACTTTCAAGGCAGACCGATATTATAGTAGGAGTGCCGACAGAGGGACGGTACTTGGAAGGCAGTGAAGAATTGGTTGGCTGCTGTGGAAATTTATTGCCAATAAGAAGTTTGCTGGAGAGCGATATCATATTCTCAGACTATCTCAAACAGATTGAAAATGTCTTGTCAGAAGCCGAAAAACATAAAAATTATCCCTTTGCCAGATTGAGCGATCAACTCAACAATCAAAATGCCACGAGAAACTCGCCTTTGCTCGCAACAATGTTTAGCTTAAATCAGCCAATTGTTGTGCCGCAGATGTGGGGGTTGGAAACCAGTTTATATCCTCAGCCTAGCGATTTTAAGGATTATGACTTGTATTGGAAAATCACTGAAACAGATGGGCAGCTAACATTAAAAGCCAGTTATAGTACGCAGTTGTTTGCATCTGAAACAATTAAGCGCTGGTTGGGACATTTTCAGACCCTCCTCAAGGCAATATTAGAAAATCCAGAACAGAATATCAGGCAGTTACCCCTACTCACCAGTGAAGAATCTCATCAGTTGTTAGTGGAATGGAATAACACTGAAAGTGATTACCCATTCGATAAATGTATCCATGAATTGTTTGAAGAACAGGTGGAGCGGACACCGGACAATGTAGCAGTGGAACTGGGGAACAAGCAACTAACTTATTCTGAATTAAATGACCGGGCCAATCAACTGGCGCGTTACTTAGAAACCCTTGGCGCAGGACCTGAATTACTGGTGGGAGTCTGTGTAGAACGTTCTTTCGACGCGATCGTGGGGGTGCTAGGAATTATCAAAGCTGGTGGTGCTTATGTGCCTCTAGATCCCAGTTATCCTCAAGAACGTTTGGCATATATGTTGAATGATTCTGGGCTGAAGGTTATCCTGACACAGGAAAAATTAGTTGCCTCGTTACCTGAAAATCAGGCTAAGTCGATCTGTTTGGATAGAGATTGGGAAGTAATTGACAAATATAGCAAACAGAATGGGGTGAATAAAGTTAAAGCGAATAATCTGGCTTATGTCATTTATACTTCTGGATCTACTGGTAAACCTAAAGGTGTTTTAAATACTCATCTTGGATTGTGCAATTTAGCATTATTTCAGAGCAAAGGTTTTCATGTTAAATCAGATAGCCGCATTCTCCAGTTTGCTTCCTTGAGCTTTGACGCCTCAGTATGGGAAATTTTTGCGACACTCATTTCTGGTGCTGCATTGGTTCTAGGCACATCAGATACATTGTTGGTAGGACAGAATTTGCTACAGTTGTTGCGCGAACATTCGGTTACTCATGCCACAATCGGACCTGCTGCTTTGGCGGTGTTGCCTTCAGACCAATTGCCATCTTTAGAGGTCTTGATTGTAGCTGGAGAAGCAGTATCGAGTGAGGTGGTCAGGAAATGGTCTTCTGGACGACGTTTGTTTAACGCTTACGGTCCTACGGAAGCGACTGTTTGCGCTACGGTAGCCCAGGTGCAGGATGCTAACCAGAAGCCGCCGATCGGTCGCCCCATCGCTAATGCTAAAGTTTACATTCTGGATGATTATCTGCAACCTGTACCCATAGGAGTACCTGGGGAACTTCATATTGGCGGATTAGGGTTAGCAAGAGGTTATCTCAACCGGGAGGAGTTAACAAATTCAAAATTTATTGCCAACCCTTTTAGTTCGGTTTTGGGCGATCGCCTCTACAAAACTGGAGACTTGGCTCGTTATCTTCCTGATGGGAATATAGAGTTTATCGGGAGGATAGACAATCAGGTAAAAATTCGCGGTTACCGGATAGAACCAGGAGAAATTGAAGCATTGTTAAGCCGCCATCCCCAAGTGCGGGAAGCGGTGGTTATTCACAGGGAAGACCAATTGGGTGATAAGCGCTTAGTAGCTTATGTAGTCCCAGAACTTGACAAAGAAGATGTGGTGCGAGAGGGTAATGAAACCTCTGTTGAACTCTGGCCTTCTGTGGCGGAATACTACGTTTATGATGAATTGTTGTATTACGCCATGACCAACGATTACCGTCGCAATCAGAGCTATCAAGTAGCTATTAACCAGTCGGTCAAAGATAAGGTGGTTGTAGAAGTTGGGACAGGAAAAGATGCGATTTTAGCAAGATTATGTGCGGAGGCTGGGGCAAGAAAAATCTATGCGATCGAGCGAGATGCCAAAACAGCCAAGCTTGCGGAAACTTGCGTTGCCAATCTGGGGTTATCCGATCGAATCACGATTGTTCATGGAGATGCAACTGAGGTAGTATTACCAGAACTGGCAGACATCTGCGTTTCAGAAATTGTGGGTTCTATTGGCGGTTCGGAGGGTGCTGCTGTAATTATCAATGATTCTCGGAGGTTACTCAAACCAGATGGGGCAATGATTCCCGAAAGAAGTGTTACCAAGATTGCCGCTGTGACACTTCCTGATGAAATTTTGTCCGATCCGAAATTTACCAATGTTTCTGGGCATTACACTGATAAGATATTTGGGCAAGTAGGATATCCCTTTGATTTGAGAGTCTGTATTAAAAGGTTTCCTAAATCCAATTTGCTGTCTGATATACAAGTATTTGAAGATTTAGACTTCACTAAACCAGTAAGTTTAGAAGCAGCCCATGAAGTAGAGTTTGAAATCGTCAATTCGGGAAGATTAGACGGTTTTCTAGTTTGGCTAAACCTGCATACAGTCAAGGGAGAGGAAATCGATATTCTGGAACACGAACATTGCTGGCTACCCATTTACTTTCCCGTTTTTGAGCCTGCAATCTCAGTGTCAAAAGGTGATAAAATCGAAGCAATTTGTCAAAGAACTCTTTGCGACAATCAACTGAATCCAGATTATGCGATCGAAGGGAGATTGCTAAAAACAAATGGGGAAGCGATCGAATTCAAGCATCAGTCTTATCACTCAAAGAAATTGTTCAAGCAAACTCCATTCTATCAGCGATTATTTGCTGACTTTTCTGGTTCTGTAAATGCCAAAGTTAACAGTGGGAAGCAAGCGGCGGGACTGGGAAACAAAATTGGGGAATATTTGAGGAAACATCTTCCCGAATATATGATGCCTTCCTCTTTCGTGCTCATGCCAAGCTTGCCTCTGACACCTAATGGAAAGGTAGATCGTAAATCACTACCAGCTCCCAACTTAAGTACAAGATCTGATGTGGATTACGTCAAACCAAATTCCGGAATAGAAAAAATTATTGCTGAGGTTTGGCAAGATGTGCTTGGGATAGAAAAAGTAGGAATCAACGACAATTTTTTTGAATTGGGCGGAAATTCCTTATTAGTTGTGAAGGTTTACAATCAATTGCTAGCAAATGCAGATGCTGGGTCACAAAAGCTTTCGATGGTAGAGTTGTTTAAGTATCCAACCATAGCGGCTTTGGCTAAACATTTGAGCGGGAAAATAAATAATTCTTCTGAGTCAGGTAAAGCTTATGGTGAGGCTCGTAGCGTCGCTCAAGAAGCCAGGTCGCAACAACGAGAACTCAGACAAAGACATCGTTCTCAGAAAAAATAGTAAGTGAAGAGTAGAAGTGACATCTATGTTAATGTTTGAGACTATCTCGCTTTTCTTAATTTTCAATAATCATGAGTAGAGAACTATTTTATAGCTTTGCGATCGCCCAAATACCCAAAATCTTAACCTTGCTCGATCGCAATCCCCACAGCCCAACTTACGGTTGTTGCGATCGCAACTTTTGGCACTACAAAATCATTGATTTTCCCAGCGGTATGGCGCAAGAATTTGTCTTGCCCCTAGCTTTGGCTTACGATACCAACGTGCCCGACAACCCGTTTTATCGCCAATCAACAATCCGAGAATCGGTAGAGGCTGGTATTCTCTACGCCGCCAAAAGCGCACACAAAGATGGTTCCTGCGATGATTATTTTCCCTACGAAAGAGCTGGGGGAGCAGCGGCTTTTTCGCTGCTAGCCTGCGTTGAAAGTTACACCCTCATCGGATTGAACAACCCTAAGATTTTAACTTTCTTTGAAAAGCGAGCTGATTGGCTAGCTCACCACCATGAAAGCGGACGGCTAACCAACCACCAAGCCTTAATTGTACTGTGTTTGGAACTGGTTTCAAAGCTGTTGTCTACTGCTAAATGGGATGCAATTAAACAGCAACGCTTAGAAAAGGTATTGTCTTGGCAAAACCCCGAAGGCTGGTTTCAGGAATATGAAGGCTGCGATCCAGGTTATCACACCTTAACAATTTCCTGTCTGGCAAGGATTTATGAATTGAGACCAACAACAAAGTTAAAAGATGCGATCGCCCTCGCCGTTGACTTAGCCTCACATTTTGTTCATCCCGATGGTTCTTTTGGAGGTGAATATACCAGCCGCAACACCTACAATTTCTTCCCGCACGGTTTCGAGTTGGTCGGAAAATGGCTGCCCAAAGCTTTACACATTAATGACAGTTTTCTCATCGGACTTGCTAATGGTAAAACGCCATGTTACGCTGACGACCACATCATCGGTCATCATACGTGGAATTACTTATTAGCTTGGCGAGATTTTGTCCTCGATCGACCCCTACTACCCCCACGACCTACAGGTCGCCTTTGGTTGCAAGAAGCGCAAATTTTGATCGATCGCCGCCACGACACCGAACTTTATTTAGCACTCAACAAAGGCGGAGTATTCAAACTCTTTCGCGGCTCTGAGCTTGTGGCTTCCGATACCCAATTCTCGTTGCAAATCAGAAAAGGTAAAACCATTAAAAATGCAGTGGCTCATCTGATAGATTCTTATCAAGTCCATTTGACAGAAGACGAAGTTTCTATTCAGGGACAACTCGGTTGGGCTAAACAGAAGCAAATGACAACGATAAATTTATTATTGCTGCGAGTGGTTATGCTTAGTTTTGGGCGTTTCTTTCCTAACTTAATTCGCAAATTACTGCAAAAAATGTTGATTACAGGTAAGAAAAAAGCCCCCTTCCATTTTGAACGTCAATTGCGCTGGGAAAATGGCAAGTGGCGCGTCATAGACCAACTGCAAGCAGAATCTTGGGAAAATGTCGTTAGTGGAGGTATTGGCTGCGACCAAACCTCAATTTATGTAGTTATGAGCCGAACTTTCCAAATAGGTCAAATACAGCCTTGGCTCGATCTCACAGAGAAAATCACAGAAATAGCCCCCCGTCAACTGTTAAAATTAGAGCGCAATCTTTAAAGAAGATGGAATATTCCGTTTGAATGTAGAATCCTATTTAGATAAGTTGGTTAGAGGCTAAAATATCCTTAACTTTGAGAGCTTTCGCGCTAAATCCGTTTTCACCAATCTTTTGACTAATCATTTCTACTGCTACTTGATTTCCCATTGACCTAATCAGTTTATCGGTATAGTATGAGACTTGTTTTTCCTCGGTTCTCAACTTTTAAAACATCCTCTAAATATATGAAACAATCTCGGTTAATTTTTATTATTCTCACGAGCATTTCAAGTTTATTGTTAGTATTCGTGGCTTTGAAGAATCCTCAGAGTCTTTATAGCGATTCTGCGTGGCAGATGAAGGCGTTACAACAGTTTATTGCTGGAGACTCCCCTTCGTTTAATCATCTAGTAAGACCTAGTTATAATGACCTTGCTGTTAATGAGGCTATATGGATTACTTGGTGGCCTCCAGGAACTAATTTGCTAACCTATCCACTGATGGCACAGGGAATACCAGTGGGTATGAGTATCCGCATAATTGCGATCGCCAGCTTTGTTTTAGGTTCTCTAGGTTGGATCAGTTGGTTTTCTCTGTTCGATCTTCCTATTTGGATAGGGGGAATTCTGGCTGTTGCTATTCCTAGTCTGCGCTATGGCAATCATGCTTTGTTTCAGTATTCTGCCGAAGTGCTAGTTTCTGCTTATGCTCCTTGGTTGCTGTTAGCTACTTATCAATTTAGTAAATTTTGGAAAAATGAAACTATTTATATTAAAAATTGGGTAAAAGTTTTAATCATTTCTCCTGTCATGGGCTTAATTATCGGCTTGGGCTTTATTCTAAAATACTCACTCTTATTTATTGTATTAGGAACGTTGATTTATCTAGGATTTCAATGTGCTACTAATAACTCACTACAGCAAAAAAATAGTAAACTAACACCTTATCTATTAGTCTGCTTATTTTCTGCTATTCCCTTGTTAACTCTCAGCTTAGTTAACCAAAATCTAGCGAAAACAGCAAATCTTATTACAGCTACAGCTAAAATAATTGGCTTAAAATGGCAAAGCTTTATCTATTTGATAGCTAATCCTGCACTAGCTATGACCGATGCCGAATTACTAGGGAAAACTTTGATCCTTAATTTTCAACCTTCGATTGCTCCAAATTCGCTTTGGATAGGTTTAATCGGTATTCCCGGAGGGATAGTATTGTTATGGTTGATTTTACGTCGTCAGGAGCGAGCAGTATCAGAAGCCAGCTTATTAGCTAAAATTGTATTTTTTACCAGTATGGCAGCTATATTTGGTATTTGGTCAGTTGGTGCAACTGTTAGTTACGAAGCACGTCATGTAACCGCAGCAAGTCTGGCTATTTTACCTGTAGCTTTACAATCAGGATGTGAACTATGGAACAAAAAGTATGATAGCTTTTTTATCAAAATTTCTTTGTGTATTGCTGCAATCTTTTATATTGTTATTCCTCTGGTTTATAGTAGTACATCTATTTTTATTAAGGCGCGAGAAACATCCGTTAATTATACGCCAGCTTCCAGCCAAATATATAACCCTTGGTTAGCTTCTCAAGACTTAGCTAAGGTTCGGACAGAATTAGTCAAAGATTTTAACGAGCAAACAGATATCTGGTATCTACCAGATCCGGTTGCGGCATTAGACTTACCAGGAAGAGCAATCATTACCCATGCTGATTTTTACGGAGGTTTACAAGATACAAATTTACATCGGCAAGCTTTTTATACTAGCATCCCTCTGCGCGTTCACGTTCTCTTGCCGCCTAGGTTTGAAGATAATGGTAAAGGTGCGCTGATCAGATCGTCTTTTCCCCAAGCAGATGAATGGATTTGTCGCGAAATAGAGGAAAGTAATTACGTTAAATGGATATCAACCTTAGAAGTAAAATAAATGTTTCATTTTTTCCTTTTTACCCTTGAGATACTTCTTGATACTCTGGAGAGTCTTTTAGTAAAAATTCTCCCAAAAAGGGCAAACCGCCCAGGGCTGGTAACAGATATCGTGAGGTACAAAGTAGGGCTAATGCCGCAGATGTAGGGGCATCGAAATAGGGCTGATAAAAAAAGATCAAAGCCGCGTCGCGAGTTCCAACTCCCGCAAAAGTTAAAGGCAGTAAACCTGCTAAAATTGCTAGGGGTGAAAGGGCTAGATTTGCTAAAAACGGTGTCCATGCCCCCAGTGCTAGGATAAATAGCCAAATTTGTAATAGGTGTAAAAACCAGATTAAGATAGAAACAATAGTTATCTTAGCTAATTGAGCTTTGTTGCTCCAGAAATAATTTTGCATTTCCAGCCAAGATATCTGCAAATTTTCTAGTTTAGAAGCAATTTTATTTGGGGCTATTTTAACCGCGTTTTGGAAAAAAATCTCAGCAATTTTTGAGGAACTCAGTAATAAAATACCTGCTAATAGTCCGAAAGCAACGCTGCTAGTCATTAGCCAAAACAACCAATCTTTTGCAGGATAAATTATTAAACCAAATGCACACCAGAGTAGCAATGATAATAAATCGCAAGCTTTCTCAAAAACAACTAAAGATAGAGACAGGGAACCATCTAAATGTCCTCGCTGCTTCATAAAATAAGCTTTGGCAATGTCCCCCATTTTTGAGGGTAATAACATATTTAAGACGCTAGACGCTAGGATTAAGCGATTGGCTTCGCCAAATCCTAAAGTTTGTCCTCTTGGCATTAGTTGTTGTAGTCGCCAAGAAGTCAACATTGTTAGGGGCACAACCATGCCTAGGCTAACTACCATCCACCTACCCTGACAATTCTTAAATACCTTTATTAATTCATGCAAGTCTATTTTCCAGTAGATGGCTACCAGAATCAATAAACTAACAATTAAAGATATAATTTTTGTCGCTCCTGTCTTCGATATAGATTGTCGCTCGGCCATTTTTTATTAACCTTTCCTTGTGAATTAATTTAACTTGAGCATTTATTCCAACGACTTTGCCGTTGAATTTCTTCGAGTAGTTTCCGGTTAGCTGCTATTAAGTCGGCAACGAGACCAAAGATCCATAGTTGAAACCCAATTAGAATCAAGATAGCAGCAAGAATTAAGCTGGGAAGGCGGGTTCTTTCGCTTCCCATAAAGAAATATATCAGCCAGCGAATCCCTAAAACAGTACCAATGCTTAAGGGGATATTTCCCAATAAAAAAAAGAAGTATAGGGGCTTGTACAGCGTGAAAATGCGGAGAATGGTAAAAAACGATCGCACGACATAACTCCAATTGCTTCGCACTAGACGAGATGGCCGTAATGCCGGATTTGTTTGAATCGGTACAGAAGTAATTGCTATTCCTTGTTGCCCTGCTTGGATAATTGTCTCAATGGTGTAAGTATAATTATTAAAAACATTGATTTGCATAACGGCTTTCCTACTGAAAGCACGAAAACCGCTAGGGGCATCGGGGATATCGGTATTAGAAGCAATGCGTACTACCCAACTTCCAAGTTTTTGCAGCAGCTTTTTCAGTGGAGAAAATTCAGTATTTGTCTCAATCGATCTAGCCCCTACTACTATTTCTGCTTCTTCCAGAAGAATAGGCTGAATTAATTTGAGAATGTCAGCGGCACAGTATTGATTGTCTGCATCTGTATTGACAATAATATCTGCCCCAGCTTGGACAGATGCTTCTAGTCCGGCCATAAAAGCTTTGGCGAGACCTTGGTTTTGGGGGAAACTGACGATATGATCTACTCCGTGGGATTGTGCTACTTCTATTGTGCGATCGCGACTGCCATCATTGATTACCAACCATTCGACGGTATCGACTCCAGATAACTGACGCGGCAGTTCTTTCAGAGTTATACCTAGTGTTTCTTCTTCGTTGTAGCAGGGAATTTGGATAATCAGTTTTGTCATTTGACTGGGAACTTAAAATGAGATTTTTTTACTGAATCAGGACTGACACTAACCCTCTAAACTTAAAATGGGCAGTACCCATCTTATACTAAGTGGTAGTTAGCAATTTAATTTACAGCGGGGGCTCTGGGGAGAGGAAGTTACGCAACACATCTGCCATTGGGTATTATACTACCTGTAGTTATATTTTTCACCGTCGTAATCTGTAAATTATGTCCCAATACTAGGCGAACTGCCGTTTGCCCTTACTCGACTATACAAATGCAATTAGTAGTCGCGTTACTCGTAACGCTATTAAATAAAATTTATTGAAATGATGCAAACGTGTTATAGTTGAGGTTTTCCAAAAAATATACATATATGTACATTATGTACATTATTATGAAATTGTAAATATTTACTAAAATTTTTATAAGAGGCAGTCAGGCATCATATAATTACCTGGTTAATCCTGTCGTAATAAAATATGACTGGATCAAAAAAATGTTTAATTTTTTTATTGGTATTACATGAATGATTTAGAAATAGCAGTAATCGGCATGTCATGTCGTTTACCTGGGGCAAAAAATATCGAAGAATATTGGCAAAACCTGCTCTCTGGTGTCGAGTCAATTTCTAGGTTCTCAGATGAGGAGTTGTTAGCTGAAGGTGTAAAAGCAGAGTTGTTGAGTAACCCTGACTATGTAAGAGCTGGTGGAGTGCTGTCAGAGATAGATATGTTCGATGCCAGTTTCTTTGGTTTTAGTCCCAGCGAAGCTAAGTTAATGGATCCGCAACAACGTATGTTTTTAGAATGTGCGTGGGAGGCAATAGAGAAGGCAGGTTATAACCCAGAAATCTATGATGGTCTAATTGGCGTTTATGCAGGGGTAGGTATCAACACTTATTTACTTAATAATATTTATCAAAATCCAGATATATTGAAGTTAGTTAATCTGCACCAACTTGTGACAGCCAACGATAAAGACTATTTGCCAACGCGAGTGTCTTATAAGCTGAACTTGAAGGGACCGAGCATCAACGTGCAAACGGCGTGTTCTACGTCATTGGTAGCAGTGCATCTGGCTTGCCAAAGTTTGTTGAATGGTGAATGCGATATGGCTTTGGTAGGTGGGGTGTCGGCGCGAGTTCCTCACAAAGTAGGCCACTTGTATGAAGAAGGAATGATCTTATCGCCAGATGGACATTGTCGTGCTTTTGATGCCCAAGCAAGAGGGACTGTAGGCGGAAATGGTGTAGGAATTGTTGTTCTTAAACGACTGTCAGATGCGATCGCCGATGGAGACTGCGTTCACGCGAAAATTAAAGGCTCGGCTATTAATAATGATGGTTCCTTGAAAATAGGCTATACAGCTCCTAGCATAGACGGTCAAGCAGCGGTTATTGCGGAAGCTCAGGCCGTGGCAGGGGTCGATCCAGAAACAATTACTTATATCGAAGCTCACGGCACGGGAACAAATCTGGGCGATCCCATTGAAATAGCAGCACTTGCACAAGCTTTTAGGGAAAAGACGGATCGGAAAAACTTCTGCGCGATCGGCTCAGTCAAAACTAATATAGGCCATACAGATGCAGCATCTGGTGTCGCGAGCTTGATTAAAACGGTATTAGCGTTGAAGAACAAGATAATACCTCCTAGCTTACATTTTGAAAAGCCAAACCCTAAAATTGATTTTGCAAATAGTCCTTTCTACGTTAATAATTGCTTGTCAAAATGGGAAACTAATGGTTTTCCGCGCCGCGCTGGGGTCAGTTCCTTTGGGATTGGAGGCACTAATGCCCATATTATCTTAGAAGAAGCGCTACCGACCGAAGCATCAGGAGAATCACGTCCCTGGCAAATTCTAGTCATTTCAGCCAAAACAAGTGATGCCTTAGAGCAAAGAACAAAAGATATAGCAGCCTATTTCCAGCAAGAACCGGAACTGAACATCGCGGACGCAGCATATACTCTGAGTATGGGTCGCCAAGCATTCAACCACCGACGCATGCTTGTTTGTCAGCAGCTTGATGAAGCGGCGATCGCCCTCAGTAAATTAGAACCTACACAAGTTTTTACCAGCAATATCGAACCAAAAGAACGACCTGTCGTGTACATGTTTTCTGGACAGGGTTCTCAGTATATTAATATGGGGCGTGAATTATACGACAGCGAATCAATCTTTAGGGAGCAAGTCGATCGCTGCGCGGAATTATTACTGCCGGAACTAGGAATCGATCTGCGCCTGGTACTCTATCCGAGTGCGGAAAAAGCGGAGGTTGCAGCCCAAGAACTCAAACAAACAAAAATAGCACAACCAGCTTTATTCGTAATAGAATATGCCTTGGCGCAGCAATGGCAAGCTTGGGGAGTGCACCCAGAAGCGGCGATCGGTCATAGTATTGGAGAATATGTAGCAGCTTGTATAGCAGGGGTTTTTTCATTAGAAGATGCCCTATCTTTAGTGGCAGCCCGTGGGGAAATGATGCAGCAAATGCCCATCGGTGCTATGCTTTCCATTTTTATGCCTAAAGAAAAAGTACAAACCTTATTGGGAACAGAACTATCATTAGCAACAATTAACTCTCAGTCTAGCTGCGTAGTTTCAGGTCCGGTAGCAGCAGTCGATGCTTTAGAAAAACAACTCGCATCTCAAGATATTCAATGTCGTCGCCTACAAACTTCCCATGCTTTTCATTCCTGGATGATGGACCCGATGTTAGACGGCTTTGCAAGGCGGGTAAAACAAGTTAGCCTTCAGCCTCCAAAAATTCCCTACATCTCCAACCTGACTGGCAAATGGATTACAGTAACCCAGGCGACAGATCCTAACTATTGGGTAAGGCATCTGCGTGAAACCGTGCTATTTGAAGAAGGTTTGCAAAATTTATTCCCAGATCCCGATCGAGTATTGCTAGAAGTGGGACCGGGACGAACCTTGAGTACCCTAGCTAAAAGACATCCAGATAAGCCTGCAGCGCAGCTAGTATTAACGTCGCTGCGCCACCCTCAAGAAGAACAGGCAGATCTAGCTTTTCTGCTCGATACTTTGGGCAAGTTATGGTTGGCTGGAGTAAAGGTGGATTGGTCTGAATTCTACAGTAGGGAGCGACGCCATCGTCTGCCATTGCCTACCTATCCCTTTGAACGCCAGCGTTACTGGATTTCACCTCAAAAACCACAGGAGGTTAGTCAATCAAACGGGTCAGGTGAAGAAGGTAAAAAGCAAGATATTACCGATTGGTTTTACACCCCGTCTTGGAACAGGTCTCTGCCCGGGGCCGCTAAACAGGACAAACTACCAGCTAGCGTCCTAGTGTTTACTGATGAATATGGTTTGGGCGACCAACTGGCAAAACAGCTACAAGCACAAAGTCGAGAGGCGATCGCGGTTAAGATTGGGGAATCCTTTACCAAGCTGCACGAGGGCTTGTATGCTATTAATCCAAGAGAAATCAAGGACTATGAAAGATTGTTCGCAGAACTACCGTCCATTCCCAAGACAATCGTGCATCTGTGGAGTTTGGTAGGAGATGACCGCCCCCCATGCGACTGGGAGGGAATTGAAGAAGTTTTAGATCGAGGCTTTTACAGTCTGCTGTTTCTCGCTCAAGCATTAGGTAAACAGAACTTAAATGATGATTTTCAACTCGCAGTCGTCTCCAATAATTTGCAAAATGTGACCGGACAAGAACGGTTGCGTCCAGAACAGGCAACAATCATAGGACAGGTGAAAACCATCCCCCAGGAATATCCTACTTTTAACTGTCGGAGTATTGATATACAAATTCCTCAAGCAGGAAGCGAACAGTATCAGGAAACGATAGACCAACTGATGACCGAGTTGAAAATTCCTTCCTCTGATGAAGCGATCGCTTACCGAGGACAGCATCGTTGGGTACAAACTTTTACACCCATACCCTTGGAAGACAAACCAAATGAGGGGATACAACGATTAACCGCAGGAGGAGTCTATCTAGTAACAGGCGGAATGGGAGGTATGGGACTGGTATTAGCAGAATATCTGGCGCAGACAGTACAAGCAAAACTGGTTCTGATCGGGCGATCGGCTTTTCCAGAACGAAACGAGTGGTCAGAGTGGTTGGCGACTCATGACTCAGCAGAAAACGTTAGTTGCAAAATTCGGAAATTGCAAGAACTGGAAAAATTTGGCGCTGAAGTTTTACCTTTGCGTGCAGACGTTGCTGATTTTCAACAGATGCAAAAGGCGATCGGCCACGCAAAGCAACATTTTGGTAAAATCAACGGAGTTATCCACGCCGCCGGAGTGCCTGGTGGCGGCTTGATTCAGCAAAAAACGCGAGAAATGGCTGAAAAAATTCTCGCTCCCAAGGTAAGGGGTACTCTCATTCTCGACGCCCTTCTCAAAGATACTCAGCTAGATTTCTTTGTTGTTACTTCTTCACTAAATTCCGTTATCCCTGTACTGGGTCAAGTTGACTATTGTGCTGCCAATGCTTTTCTCGACGCATTCGCTCAGTATAAAAACTCCAAAGGTAAATTCACAGTATCTATAAACTGGGATGCTTGGCAAGAAGTTGGTATGGCAGCGGCGACGGCAGAAAAATCAACAGGAACAAAAGCCAATTACTCGCAGATCGCTCACCCGTTATTCGATAGCGTTATGGGAGTAGATGAAAGCAACAAAAAAATATACATATCTAACATGAGTATCAGTAAAAACTGGATACTCCAAGAACATCTGGTCATGGGACAAGCAACTATTCCAGGAACTGCATACTTAGAAATAGCGAGAGCGGCTTTTGAACACCTCACTCATAGCGAAACCGTTGAACTGCGAGAAGTATTTTTCTTGACTCCATTAACTGTGAAATCAGACGAAGAGAAAGAAGTCAGAACGATTATTACTAAAAA
Organism: Microcoleus sp. F10-B2; assembly: GCF_036704965.1. NCBI lineage: Bacteria > Bacillati > Cyanobacteriota > Cyanophyceae > Oscillatoriales > Microcoleaceae > Microcoleus > Microcoleus sp. F10-B2. The sequence continues at coordinate 179,201 of NZ_JAUBTB010000002.1, forward strand.
TGGAAATGAGTGGGAATTCGAGATAGTTAGCAAATTGAATTCCGATTCAGAGCAGTGGCAAAAACATTGTGTTGGAGAAATTGTCAGCCTAGAAGTAGAGAAACCTACGCAACTTGCGATCCAAAAACTAGAAGCAAAATGTCTAGAACACAAACAAACACCCATTATAGTAGAGAAACCTCAAGCAAGTTTGATAGAATTCGGTCCCAGATGGGACAATGTAAAATGGGTAAAGTTTGGTCAAAATGAGGGATTAGCCTTTCTGGAACTGAACGAAAAGTTTATATCTGACATCAAAGACTATAAATTACACCCAGCTTTATTAGACACAGCTACCGGTTTCATGGGCTTGAAAAATCAAGATGGCGCTTACCTGCCGTTTTCTTATAAAAAAGTCAAAGTCACTAGAGCGATACCAGAAAAAGTCTACAGCTATATTACACGACAACCAGTTGATGGTAAATCGTCCAGTTTGAAAATGAATGTTACCATCGCAGACGAAATGGGAGTGGTAATAGTGGACATTGAAGAGTATACTCTCAGGAAGATCGATGGCAGCAAATAATACCATTAAAATCTGGGGTAAGATACTTTGCAGTACCTATTTGTTAGCAGGCTTATTCACACAAATCTAAAGTTGTTAAGATGCCAGTTCTAAGTATTTCAGCTTACTATCATGATAGTATAGTGCGGTAACTTTAGTCGTTGATTACGAAACAAAAATGCCAGTTAAGAATTATGAATTTGATCGGTAAAAGGTTTGATTTGATGAAAAGATTAGATGAAAAGTGACGGCTGAATACTTACACTTAACTAGATATTGAAATATGATAGAGATAGAACCAAAAACGGAAAAAGAACAGTTTTTTCAGGAAAGTGAAAACGTTTGCTTGGAAATTGCCGAACTAGGACTACTGGACACTCTCAAATTTCAGTCAGTCCCCCGCGTCCAACCCGGATATGGTGAAGTAGAAATAGAGGTTCTGGCAACGGGTCTGAATTTCAAAGACGTACTCCGAGCATTGGGGATGATGCCGGTGGAACCGGATGTACCTGTTAGATTTGGCTTGGAATGTGCTGGAAAAATAGTCAACTTGGGAGATAAAGTTGAAGGATTTGAAATTGGAGACGAAGTCATAGCTTTTGGTTCCAACTGTTTTAGTAGGTATCTAAGAAGTTCTACAGAATTAATTGTTAAAAAACCCAAATTTCTCAGTATAGAAGAAGCCGCAACAATACCAGTAGCCTTTATGACTGCTTACTATGGCTTAATAGAATTGGCAAGGCTACGACGTGGAGAGAAAGTTCTTATTCATGCTGCCACAGGAGGCGTGGGAATGGCATCTGTACAAGTGGCTCAGTGGGTGGGAGCAGAAATTTTGGCAACGGCTGGCAACCCAGAAAAACGCGCATTTCTGCAAGGACTGGGGATAGAATATATTATGGATTCCCGGTCTCTGGATTTTGCTGATGAAGTGATGCAATACACCAACAGTAAAGGTGTAGATGTCATTTTGAATTGCTTAGCTGGAGAATTTATAGCAAAGAACTTTGCGATTATGGCTCCCTACGGACGTTTCATAGAAATAGGGATGCGGGATATATACAGTAATAGTCAATTCGGTCTAGAACCATTCAAAAAAGGTTTATCTTTATTTGCGCTGTTAGTGGGGCCTGAACTTCCAAAATTTAGTTCTATTTTTCGAGATATCGTGCAAGAATTTGACAAAGGGAGTTTTAGTCCGCTTCCGGTTAAGGTATTCTCGGCAATGTCCGTGAATGAGGCTTTCGCATATATGGCGCGGGCTAAACATATCGGGAAGATTGTGGTGTCTTTCCCGGGGCTGGCGGAACATAAAAGTCAGGAAAGTCAGGGAAAAAATGACCGGGTCTCTGTTGCGGATGTCAATTACCGCAGTCGTGAAAGAGAGCTCAGTCAAGGGATACTGCCGAAAGAAGGTTTAGAAGTTTTTAGACGAATTTTGGGCGCTAACCTACCCCAGGTTGTAGTATCTACCGTCGATTTGACAACAAGGCTAAAGCAAGCGACACAGACTGCCGGAGGTATTTTCTTAAAAGAATCAAAATCAGCAGCACCAGTATCCTCAGTTGCCCATCCTCGCCCCCAACTCAATAGTGCTTACATAGCCCCTAGCACCGACGTTGAGAAAAAGGTGGCTAAAATATGGCAAGATTATTTGGGAATTGACCAAGTGGGGGTTCATGATAACTTTTTAGATTTAGGTGGCGATTCTTTGCTGGCTACGCAAGTCATTGCTAGATTGCGGGAAGTTTTTTCTGTAAAATTATCTTTGGCTAGTTTGTTTGAAGCCCCTACGATTACCCAGATGGCTAATCATATTGAAGGAATGATTTCTGCCGAGCGGGGACTCAAAGACACAAGCAATATAACAGATAGAGAAGAAATAGAAATTTAATATGAAAAGCACTTCGGATTTTTTATTAGATTTGCAAAAGCAGGACATCAAAGTTTGGGTAGAAGGGGCTCGCCTGCGATGTAATGCGCCGAAGGGAATGCTCACACCAGAATTACAGGCTGAATTGACAGCTCGCAAGCAAGACCTGATAGCATACTTGCAGCAACAGGAGCAAGGGGCTTTAGAAGAAACATTTCCTTCTATTCGTCCAGTTTCCCGAACTCAAGAGCTACCTTTAAGTTGGACTCAGCAACGACTTTGGTTTCTAGATAGACTAGAAGGAGGAAGTAACGCTGCTTATAATTTGTCAACGGTCTTAGAGATAAATGGCAACTTAAATGTCAAAGCTCTAGAACAAACCTTAGCTGAAATCATTAAGCGTCATGAGATATTGCGTACCACTTTCAAGTTAGTCAATGGTACACCAGTCCAAGCGATCGACCCCGGCTTAACTGTAAGATTACCTGTCATCGATTTGCAGCATTACTCAGAAGTGGAAAAAGCTTCCCAAGCGCGACGGTTAGCTATTGAAGAAATATCACGAACGTTTGATTTAGCCAACGGCCCGTTGATGCGGAGTAGTTTGTTGCAACTAGGTTCAGAATCTCACATTCTGCTCATTACCATGCATCATATTGTCTTTGATGGGTGGTCTACAGCAATCTTTGTTAATGAATTGTCTACTTTATATCAAGCCTTTGCAAAAAACTTGCCTTCACCTTTAACAGACTTACCAATTCAGTATGCTGACTTTGCGGTTTGGCAACGCCAGTGGCTTAACGAAGATATCCTAAAACCCAAGCTAGACTATTGGAAACAAAAACTCGCTGGAACACCGCCATTGCTAGAATTGCCGACAGATCGCCCCCGTCCTCTAGTAGATAGTATGCAAGGAGATAGCGAGACATTTCAGTTAAGCGCAGAGGTAACTGAAAAGCTCAAAAATCTCAGTAAGAGGTCTGGAGCTACTCTTTATATGATTCTGTTAGCAGCTTTAGCAACTTTATTGTTTCGTTACAGTTCTCAGGAAGACATTGTTATTGGTTCTCCGATCGCCAACCGTTACCCTAAAGAGACAGAGCCACTCATTGGACTATTTATTAATACGTTGGTATTGCGGCTTAATTTGGATGAAAATCCAAGTTTTCTGGAATTATTAACTCGGGTGCGTCAAGTAACTTTAGAAGCATACGAAAATCAGAATGTTCCTTTTGAAAAGCTAGTAAAAGAACTTAATGTAAAACGAGATTTGAGTCGTAATCCTTTGTTTCAGGTATGGTATACTCTGCAAAATACGGCAGTTGAAGGATTAGAATTAACTGGTTTGCAAGTGCGAACGCTGGAATTCGAGAACCCAACTGCGATTTTTGATTTAGAATTTATTCTAGAATATATACCAGAAGGCATAAAAGGTCGGTTGAGATATAAAACAGATTTATTTGAGGCATCGACAATAGTTCAAATGCTAAAGAGTTTTCAAACACTTCTACAAAGTATTGTAGCAGAACCAGAACGCCGGCTAAGTAATTTAAGACTTTTGACAGATGAAGAAACAGGAGGTTACAGTATATATAGCTTTCCGGATGCGGAGCTAAGTCAAAACGAGTTCGAGAAGTTGATGATGGAAATTGCAAAGATTTCTGTTGAGTCTCTGTAATAACCTTTATCTCGGGTGGAATAGCTTAAAATCTTCATTCAACCGAGCAATTGATGGCATTAAGCCTTCATCTTCGTCCTTATTATCAGCGCGATAACCAAGTCCAAAAGCTTATTAAGAGTAGTTTATAGCCAAAGTTGTAGCCCCGCAGGTATTAATGTATCATTTATTTACAGATGTGAAAGATTTACAAAGGAAAAAATGAAAGTCTTTACCTTCATCTGGTTCGGTCAGCTAATCTCCCTGATTGGCTCGACTCTTACCAGCTTTGCCTTGGGCGTAAGAGTTTATCAAAACACAGGGTCTGTCACGCAGTTCGCCCTGATCACTCTGTGCGCCACTCTACCTCTAGTGGTAATTTCTCCTATAGCCGGCACTCTAGTGGATCGGTGGAGTCGGCGCTGGACGATGATTCTTAGTGATTGTGGTAGCGGTATGTGTACGCTGGCGATCGCTGTTTTGGTAGCCACTGGTACGCTTCAAATCTGGCACATATATGTGATTACAGCGCTAAATTCCTTATTTAGCAGTTTCCAATGGCCTGCTTATACTGCGGCAACTACCCTGTTAGTTCCCAAAGAACAGTTGAGTCGCGCCAGTGGCATGGTTCAGTCAGGAGAAGGCGTCGCTCAAATCCTATCTCCCGCGATCGCTGGTGTTCTTCTAGGAACAATAGGATTGAGGGGTATTATTTTCCTCGACCTCGCTACTTTCATTTTTGCGCTATTAAGTTTACTTTGTGTCCGGTTTCCAGAGTTGGAGACCACTACGCAAGAAATTAGCATAAAAGCGCTTTGGGAAGAATTAGTCTACGGCTTCACCTACATTACCACGAGACCAGGGTTAGTCGGAATACTTATTTTTTTCGCGGTTATTAACTTGTTTACGGGATTAATAACTGTCTTGTTCCCTCCTTTAATACTAGAGTTGTTCTCTCCTGTGGTGCTGGGTACTGTCGAGTCGATTAGCGGCATAGGTATGCTCGCTGGTAGCTTGCTGATGATTATTTGGAAAGGTCCAGCTCAGCGCATTAATACTGTATTTGGGGTTGCTATATTTATGGCTGTGTCTATCATGGCTGTGGGATTACACAGTTCCATATTCTTTTTATGTATTGGTGGTTTTCTCTTCTTATTTGGTTCCCCAGTTATCCGTGCTTGTCTCCAAGTTATCTGGCAAACAAAAGTTGCACCCGAGGTTCAAGGAAGAGTTTTTGCCCTTAGACGGATGGTAGCCCGGTCATGTCTACCCTTGGCGGCTCTACTAGCCGGACCGTTAGATGACTATGTTTTTGAACCTTTAATGACAACGGATAGTCCTTTAGCATCAAGCCTTGGACAAATCATTGGCGTAGGAACAGGTCGCGGCATCGATCTGCTGTTCGTCTTCCTGGGCTTATCGATGATATTGACAACCTTTTTGGCATACCTATATCCTCCTCTGCGGCTTGTTGAAAGCCAACTGCCTGATGTCCCTTCTTCTGCGGAGTGTTCGCTCGACCCACCTCCAATTCAGTCAGTTGCTCCTATCCTCTAATTTGTCGGTGAGGCGTTTAGTTTATTCAGGAGGAAAAGCTTCATAAAAAGCACTTTTGACATGAGTATTAAGATTATCTTGAACCACACTAATCACTTTGGCATGAGGATAGCGCTCATCTACTAAATATTTCAGGATTTGGGGATAATTCTCACTTGAAGCATAAATTTGCTTCAAAGGCAAATTTATGCTTCGTAAGAGTGTTACTTAAACCAAAAGATCGCTTTTTTTTAAGGATAAGCGGCAAATGTCTGGGGGGGTGACAATCCGCCCCAAACCCAGAGATTGTAAACATTTAGCCCGGTTATGCTAAAAAAAGATTGGCAGCCGAATTGTTACACGCTAGCCTATCCCAAAAATAATGTTACCAACATTTTATTAGACCCACTTACAAAGACAACTGACACCAGTCCAGTTTATTCTACTCAGAATCTTGCTCCCCTTGATACAATCTGAGAAGGAAGTGAGGTTAGAGAGACTCGTGCGAATATTCCCTTACCCAAATACTACCGAAAGTCGTCGCAAACTACAAAGATTTCTTGATTTATAGCCTTTCGAGCGAAAGATGAGGTACAGTAACAGCCCACATTCCGCACCCCCAACTGGCACATACACGCAGTGAGGGGGTAAAAGTGAATCGTCAGAGACCAAGCGCGAGTAAAAATACTCAATTATTTCGGTCGCGA